>JBFMBP010000029.1 GCA_040755155.1 Candidatus Omnitrophota bacterium
CGCGGGGAAGAGTATTACGACAAAAAATATAAAGAAAGAGTATTGAACCATCTCAAAAAACGGGCTAAGGAACTCGGTTTTCAACTCACTCAAAACCCAGCACTTACCTAAGGAGTTTCAGAAGAGAAAAAGGTGGGCTACGCTTCGCTTTGAGCCCACCCTACGCTGCGATCCATCCGCATTTCCACGGGAATAAACTGTTACCATTTTCTCCTTCAAAACGGTAGTATTATAAAGACAATTTATCATTCGGGTCATTGAGGCCGTAGAGTTATGGATTCTGCGAAAAGAAGAATCTCCTTGCTTCTTCTCTTCTTGACAACTTCCTCCTTATCGCTCCTCGCTGAAGAATGGCGGCACTTTTCTTTCGTCTGGGACAAGGCGCCGGTCGATCTATCTTTTCTTCTCGATCCTCCGGCGGGAAAGCATGGTTTTTTGGACGTGAAAGGCAATCGCTTCGTTTTTGAAGATGGAACCGCCATTCGCTTTTGGGGAACTTCCCTGGCTGGCTCCGCCTGCTTTCCCCCGCAAGAGATCGCGCCCGCCATCGCCGAACGGCTGGCTAAATTCGGATTTAACCTCGTCCGCTTCAAAGACCTGGACGCGCCGTGGGCGGAACCGAATCTCTTGTATAATACGTCCGATCCCGATCTATTTTTCAATCCCGCCGCCATCGACCGGTTGGACTTTTTCCTTTCCCAATTGGAAAACCGGGGGATTTACGCTTATCTGGACGGTCTCGATTCTCGCCAATTGCAGGAAGAAGACAGCCTTCCAGCCTGGCAATCCATCCCCCCCGGCATGAAGCCGTATATTCATTTCGTTCCCGCGCTGCAATGGATGTTTCAAGATTACCTCTCTCATCTCTGGGGACATCGCAACCGCTATACGCAATTGGAATACCGCGATTCTCCCTCTATTGCTTTGGCGCAAATTTTTTTGGACGGCGGCGCCGATATTCAATCGCCGATGGCGCATCCTCATAGCCAAATTCTTTTCGAGGAATGGGAGAATTGGAATAAAACGGTCCATCCCGGCCATCCGATTCCTTTGGACCAAAATACGCCGATGGAGGACATCCGGCGTTTTCAAGCGGCGGTTTCGGCGAAGACGAGTACGGATATCCTGAATCATCTCCACTCCATCAGCGTCAAGATTCCACTCGCCGCTGCCGGAATCGTGCGGGAAGCGTGGGAGTTGGCGGCGATGCCGCCGTTCGATTTCCTGGCGCGGGAAAGCGTCTGGAACGAACCCTACGGCGGCTTTCGCGGTTATCTCGACCGCAGCATGAGCGCGCCGGAAGCGGCAAAAGATACCCTCTTCAGCCGCCTCGCTTTTTCGCGCGATTTGCAAAAACCATTCCTCGTTTCCGAATGGGGCGATCCCTGGCCTAATCGCTGGCGTGCTGAAACGCCTTTATGGCTGGCCGCCATCGCCTGCCTTCAGGCATGGAACGGCTGCATTTCCTCGTCTTATTGCACGAATCACGATCCAAACATGAATTACCTCTTCGCGCCGTGGGAATTGTTTAACGATCCTTGCCTCATCGGCCTCTTCCCAGCGGCAGCCTTGTTGTTTTTAAGAGAAGACGTCGAACCGGCGCGCAAACAAGTTCAAATGGCATTGCCGGAAGCAACGATATTCAATAATGATCCTATTACGCCGGAAAATGCGCAAACGACTCGGTTAGTGGAAACGATGCAAGTGGGAACGAGATGGTTCGCCAAACCCGCTGGAAAGAATATCCTCGCCCCTACCCAACCGGAATACCTTGACGAATTTATTCCATCTTCCTCAAAAAAACAGAATCTGCGCCGCGACTCGCAACGGGGGCTTGTCATCATCGATTCGCAGCGCACCCAAGCGCTGATTGGAAAGTTGAGCGCGGCGTCGGAAAACGATTTAAAGGACGTGGAAATCGAAAGCGGCGAAGAGTTTGGCGTGGTTTGCGTCAGCAGTTTGGACGGAAAACCGATTTCGCGCTCCCAAGATTTGTGGATTACCCTTGTATCTGAAGCGCAAAACAGCGGTTTTTCCTCCCTACGGGATCGAGAAGGTTTTACGATTCAGGATCCAGGCTATGCGCCGATTCTCGTCAAGGATGCTTCCCTGCGGCTCTTCATCCGCATCTCAGGCGGCGATTGGAAATTGAGCGCCATCGACGGCGGCGGCGAAATCGCAGCTTCCCTTCCCTTCCAAATCCAGAACGATCGTTTGTCTTTCCGCGCGGGAACGCATGGCGTATTGTATTACCGGTTAAACCGTTCTCGTCTTTAGAAAGACAATAGACTAAAGTAAGATTGATTTTTCAATCTTCCTTGGAAAGCGAACATGACGTCATGGCCGAAGCAAAACGTTGTCTCATCACGGGAGGAGCGGGTTTTATCGGTTCGCATATTGCCGATGTGTTGATCGCAGACGGCTGCCAGGTCTGCGTCCTCGATAATCTGAGCACGGGGAAGAAGGAAAACCTTCCTTCCCATATCCCTATTTACGAAATGGATCTGCTTGACGATCTGACGCCTCTTTTTCAAAAAGAGAAGCCGCAGATTGTTTTCCATCATGCGGCGCAAATCAGCGTCTCCTGCTCCGTTCGCGAGCCGGAAATCGACGGTAAAACCAATATTCTCGGCAGCATCCACCTGCTGGAAGCCTGCCGCCAGTTCGGCGTCGAGCGCGTGATTTACGCTTCATCCGGCGCCGTATACGGCGAGCCGGAATTGCTGCCGGTTCGGGAAGAGGACGCGACGTTCGGGCTATCGCCTTACGGAATCAGCAAGTTGATTCCCGAACGCTATCTTTATTACTACCGCCATCAGTTCGGAATCGAATTCGCCGCGCTGCGCTACGCCAACGTTTACGGCCCCCGGCAAGACCCTCACGGCGAGGCGGGCGCCGTCAGCATCTTTTCGGAAAAGCTGCTGGCGGGGCAACAAACTATCATTTTTGGCGATGGCGAGCAGACGCGGGATTTCGTTTTTGTGAAGGATGTGGCGCGGGCCAATCTCTTGGCTATGAAAGCGAATATCGACCGATCCGTCTTCCCCGCCTTCAACGTCAGCATGCAAAAGCAAACGACGGTCAACGTTCTTTTCGATACGATTCAAAAATATACGGGAACCAAGCAACCGAAGAATCACGGCCCCAAGCGGGAAGGCGATGTGCTGCACGCTTGTCTTAGCAATGAGAAAATCAATAAATACATAGGTTGGGAACCGGAAGTGGAACTTGACGAGGGCATTCGGGAAACGGTGCAATTCTTCCAGGCGAAGCGAGGATGCGCGAAGTGAAAGATACGATTCGAACAATAAACAGCGAGACCATCTATCGGGAACGATACGGCAAGAATCCCAGCGCCGCCAGCCAATCGCCGGGACGGGTGGAAATCCTTGGCAATCATACGGATTACAACGGCGGCTATGTCCTGACGACGGCCATCGATAAATCGGTAACCATGCACGGAGAAGCCTTGGAAGAAGAAGCCGTCATCCTTTATTCCCAGGTTATGAACCAGGAAGCGATATTTCCCCTCCTGGACATCAAGAAAAGCGTAGCGCATCCTTGGGCCAATTACGTTCTGGGCGTGATCGACGAATTGCGCAAGATCGGCGTTCGCGCCGGCGGCTTTCGCGCCGTCATCGGCGGCGATCTTCCTATTGGCGGCGGACTGAGCAGCTCCGCCGCGCTGGAGACGGCGACGGCGATGCTGATACAGGCGCTTTATCCCTACAGCATCGAAAAAATGAGGCTGGCGATACTCTGCCGCCGGGCGGAAAATCTCTTCGTGGGTATGCCCTGCGGCATTCTCGATCCTTTCTCCGTGATCTTTGGCGAGAAAGACGCCATGCTCTTCCTCGACTGCGATAACCTCAGCCACAAGGTTCTCTCCATCAAGCCTCCCGTTCCCGCGATCGTATTATGCGATTCCGGCGTCAAGCATGCCTTGGTCGATGGCGAATACAAATCGCGGCGTCATCAATGCGAGGCGGCGGCTCAGATTATGGGCGACCGGCTATCCCGTCCCGTGCGTTTTCTGCGCGATGTAACCATTATGGAATTTCTGGAATTGGAAGATATGCTGGACGACGTACTGCGCCGCCGCACGCGGCACGTCATGTACGAAAATCAACGCGTATTGCACGGCGTGGCGGCGCTGCAGATCAATGACGTGAAGCACTTAGGCGAATTGATGCGGATTTCTCATGAAAGCTCGCGGGACAATTTCGAAAACACCTGCCCAGAGTTGGACGTTCTGGTGGAAGAAGCGGCGCAGATTCCCGGTTGCTTCGGCTCAAAAGTAACCGGCGGCGGCTTCGGCGGAGCGACGGTCAACCTCGTCGCTCCCGATCATGTGGAATCATTCTGCGAAGCCATCAAAGAGCGCTTTGCGGATCGCATGGGAAAGGTTTGCAAAACCACAGTCTGCGCCATCGGCGACGGGGCGAGGATTTTGTATAAATGATGAATGATGAATGATGAAAAATTGATGACAGGATCAAGGGCAATAACAACCTTGCCATTGCCGCAGCCGGACAAGAAACTGGATGAAATATGGGCTGAAGAAGCGGAAAGGAGACTCAAAGCCTATCGCGAAGGAAGGCTGGAAGGCATCCCAATGGAGGAAATATTAATAAGGAAAAAGTAGGATGGGTCGCGTTTTTTGACCCATCAAGAAATATGGAATGGAGTATTTGATGGGTCAAACAGCATGACCCATCCTACGATTTCTAATAAAAAAACTTCGCCCCCTTAGCTGATTCTATCTAGAAAAGCCAAGGGGGCGATTCTCATTCTACATTCTATTTATCGTTATTCTTTATCTTCTTTTTGAAACAATTCCGGAACCATCCATAAGGGAGAACTGACGAACCATAACAGCGTCGCCCAATTGAATATGGTTTTATACCGCTCGAAATTGGCTGCATAGTCCTCCGGTTTGCTGCAGAAGACCCACAAGGAATCGATGATGCAGATCAGTAATGCCAGAATGGCAAATATCGCCGCGATGAGTCTTGGACCTTTCATATCAAGCCACCGTCCTTTCCGTTTGCTTTGCGCCCCACAACGAGGCGAGGACAATATAGGCGATCAACGAGATGAAATACCCCGGCAGCCAGCGGAAAAAGAGATGGACGCCAATATAATCCATTGGAGTCTTCAAAACGCCGTTCGTCATTTGCGAAGCGGGGAAGCAAATTGCCAAAACGCCCAGCCAAGTTATCAGAGCGGGCCAGCTAAAAGCCAATTTTTTCTTCTCCACCCAATATTGTTGCAGCCCCAGCAGTGGGAAAAGCCAATGCTCGGCGAAAACCACGGCGCCGATGGGCATGAGAATCAAGCCGTAGATCGCCACGAAATCCAACAGTTTCATGACGAACAGGGGAAAGCAGGCCAGCGTCGTCGCTACGATGAACGCGACGATCGTCATTTTCCAACGCGGCCAGTTGGGCGTTACGATTTGCAGCGCCAATCCGGCGCGATAGATAGTGGGATTGGCCGTCGTCCAACCCGCCAAAACTACCGCCAAACCTCCTGCAAGGCCGCAAGCGGCGAAGGCCATGTCGCCCGGCGCGATTTTGGCGAATTCGGAGGGGAGGAAGCCTTTTTGCGAAGCGTAGCCAGCCATCATGATTCCCGAACAAATCCAAGCGAGAAAATGGCCGAGATACATGCCGAGCGAAGAGTATAAGCCGTATGACCAATGTTTGGCGAATCGGAAGAGCGCCATGTCGGAAAGGCAAACGTGCATCGCCAGGTTGCAAAACCAGGCGAAGAATATGATATGCCATAGACCGTACTTCTCCAACTGAACGCCATTGCTATCGGTGGCGGGGACGCCAGTCCAAATTTTCGTCTTCGCCACTTCCCAAAAACCGCTTAAGGATTGAACATCCCCTACTTGGGGTAAAATGGCGATGGCGCCCGCGATGAAGACGAGAAACATCCAGGGAACGCATACAGCGGAAAACTGGCTTACCCGCTTGAATCCCAAAACGGCGACGGTCGCCACAACCGCCCCTACCAGCCAAACGGTCAATACCCAGCCAATGCTGTTGGGATATTTATCCGACAGCGAGGGCATATCGATGTTGAAAGCAATGCCTACCGCCGTAGCGGCGACGGCGATCATCGATCCGGCGAGAATGCAATAAAGAAAAGCGTTGGCGATGTTGTAGATCACCGTTACGCCCGGTCCAACGATGCGGCGCAAATACCAATATAACGTCAACCGCACGCGCACGGCGATGGGAGCGCAGACGAACGTCCAGGAAAGCACGGCGAGCAGATTGCCCAATAGCAATCCTATAAGCAAGTCATACGCGCTAACGCCATGCAGCACGAAAAATGCGCCGATGACGAATTCCGTTCCCGCCACATGCTCGCCGGAAAAGACGGAGGCGAATCGCCCCCCGCCTTGCAGTTTGTCCTCGCTCACCGGCTCGCGGTCGAATTCGTACAGTTTATCCAACCGTTTCGCCATTCCTTGTACGGCGCTGCTGTCTGACACGATACGATCCTCCTGAAATGATGAATGTTTGGCGATTATACGGCGCGGATTCTCCTTACATCAAGGCCGAGCGCGGGAAGGCGGCGCATCTACAACCGGGCGCCTTTGCGCAGCCGCATCAGCGCTTCGACGGACGATGGAGGAATGAGTCCATGTCCATCTGGCGGAACATCCAAGAGAACATTCGCGCCCCGCTCGCGGCAGGTTTCGAATTGAAGCAGCAAATCCTCGTCGGCGCGGGGCTTGTCGCCGAGGACATAGAACCAATTCTTGCCGATGGGATCGCAGAGTTCGCCGGGCATATAATATCCCTTGCCCTCGATCGTGCGCCATTTCTTATGGCCGGAGGCGGGAGGCATTTGGCGTTCGATGGCGATGAGATCGGACGGCCAGGCGTAATCCACATCGTAAGTCGATCCATCGCTGATGCCGCTGTTCATCATAATGACGATCTCCGGCTGCAATTGGGCGGCGTAATGGTAGAGGAACGTCCGATAGCCTCGCCCCAAAACGCCGGGGATGTCGATCCACAATTCCATGATGGGGCCGTACGTCGTTAGAAGTTCCGTAATCTGGGCGGTTAGAAAATTCTGATATAGCGAAGTGGTGAAAGGCGGCAGTTTCTCCGTATGGGACTTCGGGAAAGAATTCATGCCATTCCAACCGCCGTCGGATGGCGTTTGGCTTCCAAAGCGGTTATGGTTGTCCCATGAGCAGTAATAAAAGCCCGGCAGAACGCCGCGCTTATCGCAGGCTTTAACGAATTGCTCCACAACATCGGTTTTATCACCGCTGTTGGAGACGTTGTAATCCGTGCACTTTGTGGGCCAGAGACAATGACCCGCGACATGCTTGGTAGTAAGTACGGCGTATTTCATTCCCGCGTCCCGCGCCACGGAGATCCATTGATCCACATCCAGCTTGTCCGGCGCGTATGATTTGGCGTCCGCCTTGCCGTCGGGAAGTTCATCATTTACGAAGGTGCTCATGCCGAAATGGATGAACATGCCGTATCCCAGGCTTTCCCACTTTTTTAACGCTTCCAGGCTCAAACGCTGCGCGCCGCGCTTCTCCGATTCTTCCGCGGCGGCGCGCGCGGCGGAAGGCCATCCGCTCAGCGCGCCTGCGGCGGCGCATGTAAATGATCTCGACAAGAAGGCGCGGCGATCGATCGGTTTTCGGTTCATGATTTCCTCCAGATAAATTCGTTATTTGCGATAGACTATACAAAATAAAGACGATGTAAGGCAAGCCGGATTCAATAGGTAAAGAATTAACCGGACAATGAGAAGGAAAAGGCGATGAATTTTAAAGTGGAGTGCAGACTGGATTTGTTGGCATTGTACGGCGTAAGATAACCAAACAGATATAGCGATTTCAAATGGGATGCTGTCCGTTCGATAGATTGCGTTCTAAAAATTGAGTCGGGGACGATTTATTCCTTTTTTCTTTTTTTTGAATAGGAAATCGAAGTCTCGCCATATTGAATCATTCCTAGCAGCGGGAGGAGAATGATGAAGCGAAAATTTTTACTTACCTTCCTGATTATTCTCAGCGCAGCAATGTCCGGCTTCACACAGAACGTACTGGTAAACGGCGTGGACGGAGAAGATTACGATTCGTCGCCCCGCGATGAAGATGGGAAAATCATAGGGCCTGAAACGGATAATACCTTCGAATCCTTTTATAGGGCGGTCAATTTCTTGATGGAATTCAGAAATGGAGGAACGGTTTCTATTGGCACATTTGGACCGGCTCAAGGGATTGCCATAGCCAACAAACCGCTAACCGTCATTGGCATAGGAGAGAATCAATCCATCGACGGCGAAATTCAAATCTCCGGCGCTTCGCTCACCGTTAAAAATCTGAAATTCGTCGCAGGGCAATTTCAAAAGTCCGCCATTTTTCTTGATAACGCGTCGCTGAACGCAGAAAACGTCGTTTTCGATCAACGCGGCATCCAAGCCTCGGGAGAGGGAGAAGCCGACATAACGGTCAAAGACTGCGTATTCATCAATGCGCAATCGAATGGCCTGGCGGCGTTTACCGCCCGCTTGAACGTGGATTTTCAAAACGTGGAATTCAAAGATTTCACGGCGGGAAACAATAAATGCCTCGCCATTATGCCTTCATCGGGATTCGCCAACGTCAACGTAAAAGACTGTACCTTTACCAATTGTTATTTGGGCGTCGACGACCGCCATGTGGATGGGGAAGCCTTTTATCAAAATCTATCCATGAAAAACATGAGCCGTATTGGGATTAATATCGAATGGGACGGCATGATTCGCCAATTTGGAAATGTCAGAACCGTCATAACCGATTGTGTTTTCGATAACTGCGCCTATCAGGCGGTTCATCTCCATGCGCAGCAAAACGTAACGGTCAGCAACGTGAGCGTCGTCAATAGCGGCTCGGTCAGTTTCCGCGAGAACGACGGCGCCGGAATCGGCGGGCACGACGGCAATGTGAATATTCTGATCGAAGATTGCGAATCCAACAACAATCAGGGTAACGGATTTAACTTTGAATGGGATCGTGAAATTACGTTGAGAAACAATATTGCCTATGACAACGGCCTATGCGGAGCGGGATTTCTCCATTGCGAAACGGTCGCCTTGGAAAATGGAAATTGCTTTTCGGGCAATGCTCTCCAAGGTATCCGAATGGCGCAAACGAACGACTGGAAAATCTACAACAACACGATTGGATTAAATCGCGAACGGAACCAGGAAAAAGGCAATCTGCTGGCCGGAGCGCTGCTTTCTAGCGTAGGCAGCGGCGAATTTGGATCGACGGAAGACCCCTTGAAGGGAAACATCGTCTCCGGCAATAAGGGTGACGGCGTTTACTTACAGTCATCCCAATGGCTGGAGACGGCGAATATTAAAATCGGATCGAATTATATCGGAACGGATGGAAATGCGGAAAACGCCTTCCCCAATGCGCGAGGAATCGTAATTGATGGAAACGGATCGCCGACAGGGATTCCGTTTATCCAAATTGGCGGTCGTAATCCCTCGATGGAAAATCCGCAAAATCCCGACCGGGGCGTAGGAAATGTGATATCGGGAAACCGGGAGAATGGAATTGTTGTAGAAGCCTTGTCCACCGATTTGTTCGATCAAGGCAGAATCGATATTTGGGGAAATTTTATCGGAGCGAACGGATCGGGAACCAGCCTCCTTTCGAATGGCCAAAACGGCGTCCAAATTCATCCCAATCGATTTTTTGAAATCAATCTTGGATCTATCGACGATAAGGCCAAGGGAAATTTGATTTCGGGAAACAACGAAAATGGAATCCTGCTGGGGGGCAACCGTATAGGGGAAATGAAAATTAGCAAGGTCAAGATTCTAAATAACCTGATCGGCGCGGCGATCGATCGGACCGCCCGGCTCCCCAATCAAAAAAACGGCATCGAGATGACCGACGGCGCCAGCGATCAGGAATTAGGTTACGGTGTAACCGACAATCTAGTAGCGAAAAATATCATTCATCATAACTCCGAAAACGGCATACGCATCGTCGGCGCGAAAGCGTTGCGCAACCAGATATCGGAAAACTCTATTCATCGCAACGACAAAAAGGGCATTCTCTTGGAAAAGGGAGCCAACAATGAAATCAGCGTCGCTCTGAATCACGCTCTCGATTCGGTAAAGGCCGTCAATAAAATCTCCGGCCAATCGTCGGCGCCCAACGCCAAGATCGAAATCTTCGCCGATCCCGCTTTCGCCGACGCCAATCCAGGGTATTGGGGGCAGGGGAAAAAATATATCAGGACCATCGATGCGGACGATAAGGGCAAATTCGAAATCGATGTCGATTCCATCGCCGATCCCGGAATGATTACGGCGACGGCGACGGATGCGGATAAAAACACGTCCGAGTTTTCTCCCTTCGCTTCGATCGTCGTCGTTCAGGTAGCGGGTGACGAAAACAATATGCTGGTTGCCAACAAACCGGCCGCTGTTCGTATTTTCTCGAACGCTGGAAAAGACGCGGCCTCCTACGATATCACTGGCGAAGTGATCTTCCAGGAAGCAACGATTCTTCCGGAACCACCAATGTTCGCCATGAAGCCCTTCGGCGGATACCGCACGAATTTTAACGACCGCCGTGAAGGCAAAAGCAGTCTCAATTTTTACATTCTCAATCCGCCTCAAGGCTCTCATAAAATCGAAGTCGCCCTCAAGCATCGCAATGAGGAACGAGGGAGATTCCTATTCGGCCCATTCGATTTTCAAAAAACTAAAAACCTCAGTTTGGGCGTCGTGTACGTCCTGGCGCCGCTTCGCGCCGGGGGGCTGGCGGTGGCGTTTCCTGATTTGGGTCTGGTCCGGCAGTCGGCGGAATTCTTTGCCGATATTTACCCTATCGAACCGCAGGAATTCATGAGGCGTTATCGCATCCTTTATCCGATTGTCATGGGCATTCCTCCCCATACGGCTGAAATAAGGAAAGGAATGATTCAAACAGCCAATGCCTACCGTCTCCTCTCCCGGCCTCCTTTGGATTACGCCGTCGTCGCCGTGGCGTATGAAACCTATTTTGAACCGCCCGGCTCCACCTGGTTGATCTACGGAATGACGCGGGGCGATTATCCCAACGTTGTGGCTATGTTGGATGGACTGAAAAACCGGCGGCCGGTACTGCATTCAGGAGACACGCTCGCGCATGAAATCGGCCATACCACTCCCTTCAATCTTGGGGATACTTACAATGGCGGTACGTATAGAGTAATAAATCCGCGCGATCCTGCAAACAGCGATACGGACGGCAATTTTATCCTTGAAGAAAATTTCGCCTTTAGCCCCACGGGCGTTTTCGACAATCAAATCCCGCCTAAACGGCAGGCGGTTTTCAGCGACATCGGAAATCGCAATTATGTCTATGATATAATGGGCGGCGCCCCTCCCGCTTGGTTTGACGAAAAAACTTATAAAGTATTATTTAAGGGATTGGGCGGAGTAGTAAAAGGCGAGCCGGCAAAAGCCGTTCGCCCTCGGCAAGAAACCCTTCCCTCCTCCATTCTGGTTCGTGGAGAAATCGGCGACGACAACCAGGTTCGTTTCAGCCCCCTGATTTTCAAGGAGGAACCCGTTGTCCGCCCGTCCGCTGCAGCGGCTAGGGAAGGATTCCATATCGACCTGCTCGATGCCGATGGCGCCATTTTAGACGCCCAAGATTTCCCTACCGCTTTAGGGGGAGGCGAAATATTAGGCATCGATACGAACACCGGACGATCGATCAATGGTTATTATCAGGATACCCATTTCCATTTTACAACTATCTTAAAAAACGATCCTTCCGCCGTGCGGATTGTAGTCGGAAATGGCGATCAAATTTTAGGGGAATTGATAAAAAGCGCCCATATTCCTTCTGTAATCGATATTTCGGGCCTTGATTCCGGCGCGCTTCCTTCGGAACAATTCGTACTCTCTTGGAAAGGAAGCGATCTCGATCCCCTGGATACTCTATATTACAATATTTTGTACACGCCCGATAACGGTGAAACCATTATCCCTATCGCTGCCGATCTGGAAACGATCGATTCCCTCCCGATCTATCCTCAGTTTTTGCCGTCAGGGCCTGATCCCCAATTTCGGATTTGCGTTTCGGATGGATGGAATCAAAGTTGCGCAAACAACCAAAAACTCGTCATGAACAACCGCGCTCCGATGGTTTCCATCGTTCAGCCCCGCGCCAACGACAAGATTTCTCAGCAACTGCCCGTAACGCTTCTAGGCAGCGCTTATGATTTGGAAGACGGTTTTATTGCGGACGAAGCCTTAGAATGGCGTTTGGACGACGAACAGACTCCTCTGGGCGCGGGATCGAAATTATCGGTCGATTTGGAACTCGGACAACATACTATAAAACTGATCGCCGCCGATTCCGCCGGTCTCCAGGGATACGCCGAAGTGATCGTCGAAGTAACGGTTCAAGGCGATACCGGCGTCAAACATTGGAAAATTTTCGATTGAAGAAAAGCATAGCCAAGCCCTCAGCGCCGTTTTTCCGCAAGTGGGTAGAGCAGGCGTCCCGCCTGCCTCAAAAAGCATTCGAGACGCTTGCCCTGCCCAATATATTCCTTAACGGATTTCAGAAAAAAAATAAACAACAGCCGGTTTTAGAACAATCGCTTTTTCTATTGTCGCATCTCCCGCCTTTCCTTCCTTTTCTTGCGACGCCATCATTGATCTTGACGCGAAGATTGTTTTACAATTCGCTCAGGAGAGCAAAAATCGATGCCAATCGTCATGTTCCTCAATTTAAAAGGCGGAGTCGCCAAAACCACCAACGCCGTAGCCGTGGCAGAGTGCTTCGCCTCCACCGGCAAGCGGGTGCTTCTCGTCGACGCCGATCACCAATCCATGGCGAGCGAATTGCTGTTGGGCGAAGAACGCCTCGCCCAGGCTGAAGCCCGCAAGAAAACGCTGCACGATCTTTTCGCTTATATGCTTAGCGACGATTTCAATCCCGACGCCATGCGGGAATATGTCACGCCGCTCGCTTCCAATATCACTTCCATCAAAAAAAATATCGACTGTATTCCCTGCTCCCACCGCATCGACGAATTTACTACCAACATGGCCAAGGCGCGCAAGGGTTATCAGAGCAACGAAGAATTTCTGCGCCGATTGAATCGCCTTCGCTATTCCTTCGCCCGTTGGTGCAACGGCCATTATCAGTATACCATCGTCGATTGCCCGCCCACGTTCGTCATTCAAGTCGTATTTCTCTTAGCTTCCGCTGATTATTTCATACTTCCTACCATTCCCGACCGGCTTTCCATTCGCGGTTCGCTTTACCTCTTGGAGCGGCTGAGGATGCGTGGTTATAAACGAATTCAATGCTTGGGAACGTTATGGTCGCTGGTCCGCGTACAAGTGGCTAAACACCGCAACATCATGAAATGGGTAGAAGAAAAGCGCGACGGTTACGCCAGTTTGCCCCAGCCTTTCGCTACGGTCATTCCCAATATGTCTTCCATCGCCAACGCTATGGATTACCTCAAAAACTATTCTTCGTATCAAGCGAAATATCAAGATAAATCCGCCGATTTGTTCGAAAACGTATGCAAAGAAATCGAAGAAAGAATTCGCATCGCCAAGAAGGAAAACGAGAATCGTTAACCGCGAGCGGGAGGGAATGACAATGATATCGAAACGAGTTTCGCGCCGGAATTTCGCCCGTCTATCCGCTGGGATTGGTTTGGGAATGACGATTACCCCTCAAACCGTTCTCGGCGCCAACGAAAGAATCAACATCGGCATGATCGGTTGCAGCGGACGCGGCGTGGACATCTCCCGCTACTTTCTGCAAAACGGCGCCGTCTTCAAAGCCGTCTGCGACGTCGACCAAACGCGGCTAGAGCGCGGACGCGAAATCGTGGGCGGCGAGAGCGTCGACGTTTATAAGGATTATCGCAAATTGCTGGAGCGGAAAGATTTGGACGCGGTGTTAATCGCTACGCCTCCCCATTGGCATCCCATTCCTTTCGTCGACGCTTGTAAAGCGGGAATGGATATCTATTGCGAAAAACCGCTGGGCGTTACGATTTGGGAAGGCCAGCAGATGGTCAAGGCGGCGAGAAAATACAACCGCGTTACCCAATGCGGAACCCAAACCCACTCGGCGCAGAACTTCCGCGAAGGGATTGAACTCCTGCATCAAGGCTATATCGGCAAGATCGTAAAAGCAGTCAGCGGGAGTCTGCGCAACAACAATCCCGCCGGCATGGGGCAAGCGGCCATCTGTGATCCTCCCGAAGAATTGGATTGGGATTTTTGGCTGGGGCCGCTGCCGAAGATGCCTTATTTCCGGCAGCGCTGCCACGGCGGCTTCCGCTGGTTTTGGGAAACAGACGGTGGCTGGATGACGGATTGGGGCGTTCATCAATTGGATATCATCCAATGGGGAATTCAACAAGATTATCCTTTGTCGGTTTCATCGGAAGGCGGGAAATTTTTCTTCACGGATTGTTCGGAAACGCCCGATACGCTGGAGACGGTTTTTCAATTCAAGGATTGCCTGGTGCAATTCACCGTGCGTTCGTGCAACGCCCGCGATCCGGAGCATAAACCGGACATCGCCGACACCTGGTACGGCTACGGCATCGAGTTTTTCGGAACCAAGGGAACGCTCTTCATCGACCGCGACCGGCTGCTGCTTTGGCCGGAAGAAGGAGCCTACGGCGACGGCGTGGAGAAGATCGAACGCACTGTCGATTATATTCAAATGAACGTCAATCATGTAAAAGAATTTTTGGATAACATTAAAACCCGCCAGCGCTGCGTCTGCGACGTCGAAGTCTGCCATCGCGCTTCCAGCACCTGCCACTTAGGCAATATCGCCTACCGCACCGGCGCACGCATCGAATGGGACGGCGCCGCCGAACGCATCACGAATCGCCCCGAACTCAACTCCTGGCTGCAACGCCCTTATCGAAAACCGTGGAAGTTAGAAGTGTGACTTTGGGACTGGGAGACGGGGGGACTTTGGGTCGGGGAGTAGCCTCTGGTGGGCTACGCTTCGCTTTGAGCCCACCCTACATAGTAATACAAAATGGAAAGGTTAATCCTCGCCGCTTCTTTCTTTCTGGGATGCTTCGCCATCCTGGCTCAGACGATCCTTTTTCGTGAACAGCTGGCGATTTTGGAAGGCAACGAACTGACTTTGGGTCTATTGCTCGCCGGGTGGCTGATCGGCGTTGCCGTTGGGGCTTTGACGCCCAGAAAATTGGATGTCGAACGTTCGCTTTCCCGCTGGTTCGCCGCCATATTACTATCCCCGCCTCTGATGCTGGCTGTTTGCGTAATCCTGATCCGGCTGCTTCCGGCGATTCTTGACGTTCCGGTTGGGGAAATTCCCTCTCCCATACAAACGCTGCTCTTCGCCTTGATGGCGGCGCTGCCATTGGGTTTTCTTTTCGGTTTTTCCTTTCCCGTCTTCTCGGCGGCCTTGAACCAATGCCAACCTGCAGAATCAGGCGAAGCGCCTATCGCCAAGACGGCGAGCATCGGTTCGATTTTTCTTATCGAATCGCTGGGCGGAGCGATGGCTGGTTTTCTGATGGCGATAGGGCGGAGTCAACTTATCAATCCCTTCCTGCATTCCGTCATCGCATTGGGCGTTTTTGGGCTGATTCTTATCCTCTCCGACGATCGTTTGCGCCGAAAAAGCATTCTACTATCCGCCATTATCGCTATTCCATTGTTATTGTACTTATCGCAAATTCTTAACGATTGGAGCGCAAGCCGCCGCTGGGAGAACCACCATCCGGGCTATGAGTTGTATCGTTGCCTGGAAACGCCCTATCAACGATTGGAGATCGGCGGGCGCGAAGGCCAATACACCCTCTTCGGCAACGGCGCCGAGCTATTCTCATTTCCCAACGAATACGAAGCGCCGCAATGGGCTTACATGGCGCTGTCGCAAAATCCCCAAGCGAAATCCATACTGCTCGCCAGCGGCGATAGCGGCCTATTGGCGCCCTTGGCGGAACATCGCCCGGATAAGATCGCCGTCGCCTATTTGGATTCGGGAATCGGCGATATTTTTTACGATGGACTGGGACAAAACATAAAGCGGACGGTGGTCAAAAACTTCCCGCTCGATTTCAATCGTTCCGCCGGGCCGCTTCCCGGCGTGGCTCTCTCCATCGATCAAACGGATATTCGGCGCCTGCTTTCCTCGATTCCCCAACAAACAAAATTCGATTGCATTATCATCATACAGCCCGGACCGTCCAACGGCCTGCTCAACCGGCTCTATACGCGCGAATTTTTCCGCCACTCTCGCGATTTCCTATCCTCCGATGGCGTATTCGTCATCACCGCCGCCGGGCCGCCTGCTTACGATTACGGCGATGCAGGCGCTAATTGCGGCGCGATTTATTGGACGCTTCGCGAAGTTTTTCCTAATGTATTGGCCGTTCCCGGCGTAACATGGTGGTTCTTCGCCAGCCCTTCGCGGCAATTCCTCATCGACGCCGACGCCATCGCCCAACGCCATCGCGAGTTGAATCTCGACAGCGCTTATTTTGCTCCCGAATTTTTCTCCCTCTTTTACGAGGCGGAGCGCATTCGCCAGGCCGAGAAATCGCTGCAAACCTACGCCGCCATGCCGCGCAATACGGACGACCGGCCGCTCTGCTACCTCTATCATCTTCTGATTTGGAGCAAGCAATATAATTATTTAAAATGGCTGCCGGTGGAGGCGTTGGCCAAAAGCGGAGCCTCTCTCTTGGGTATAGGCTTGGCAGCTGCCCTTTTATTTTATGGAGTATGTTATGGCGCCAGCCGCATGATTCTTGGCCGAAAGCGCAATCCTGCGCCGTTGGTTACGCTAGCGGCTACCGGTCTGGCTTCGATGGGCGCGGAAATCTCCATCCTGCTATTTTTCCAAAGCAAAGTAGGCTGCCTCTACGAAAGAGTAGGCGTTTTTTTCGCTATTTTTATGCTTGGTCTTGCGCTCGGCGCCGTCTTCGCCAAACGGCGAGGGATGGCTTCGAAACCAGCGTCCATTGCGTTGCTTGGTCTGGATAGAGGTCTGTTTCTCATTCTTCTTATTACGCCCATTATGCTTATGAGAGTAGAATCATTGAATCGATATTCTATCTTCGAATTCGCGATTCAGCCCCCAGAAATGGCGTTGTGGCTATGGAACGGAATCATCGCTTTCGCCGCTGGAATGATTTTTACCATTACGGCCCAAGCCATGCCGAAAAGCGAAAGCGTAAGTTCATCGGCGGGATGGGTGGACGCCGCCGATAACCTAGGAGGAGCGTTAGGCGCATTGGTTACAGGCGTTTTATTGGTCCCGATTCTTGGAATCATGAATACGTTTTATCTCTTCGCGGGAGTGAAGGCGATGAATCTGATTGGATTATATCTATGGACGAGAAAGATCAAATTGACGGTATAAGGCGCTTCAGGATTGAGTAGATATATTCTTTGTCAGAATCTGTATATCCAAATAACAGGTTTTTTTTATCCTGAAAATCCTAATTCTGACAACATATTTTTTCCATTTACCCAGATTTAAAAGGCTATTATTACAATGCCCCTTTTAAAGGGGCAAACGACAATAGCCCGCTGTTTTAACGGCGGGATTCATCTTTCAAGGGATCCTTCCACACTCCCGGAATAGGCGTTTTGCACTTTTTGCATTTCCCGTCTTCGAAGCCATCCAACATGATCTTGTATCCCAACCGGCGGATTACGACATTGTTGCATTTGGGGCAATAAGTATTTTCCGCCGTATGGCCGGGCACGTTTCCGATGTAAACGTAATTCAATCCCGCCTGCTTAGCGATTTTGTGCAGGCGCTCCAGCGTCGGAATCGGCGTCGAGGGCAGGTTTTTGATTTTGTACATCGGATGAAAGCGGGTGAAATGAATCGGGACGTCCTTTCCCAAATGTTCGGAAATCCATTGAACCATTCCCTTGGTTTCATCGTCGCTATCATTGAGCGTGGGAATGATGAGCACCACCAATTCCAGCCATACGCCCATTTCATGGATTATTTCCAACGCCTTTAAAACCGGCTGCAATTCGCCGCTGCACGTCTGTTTGTAAAATTTTTCCGTATAAGCTTTGAAATCGATCTTCACCGCCGTCAGTTTCGGCAGCAACTCGCGCAATGGTTTTTCCTGAATGTAGCCGTTGGAGATCATAACGCTGCCTAAACTTTTTTTGCGGCCCTCGTCGGCGCAGTCGAGCATATATTCATAAAAGATGACGGGTTCGGAATAGGTATAGGCGATAGTCTGGCATTTCTTTTCGATCGCCAACTGCGCGATATCCGCAGGCGGGCAGTCGAACATGCGGATTTGTTCGGGGCGGAACTGGGAAATATCCCAGTTCTGGCAAAACTTGCATTCGATGTTGCATCCGGCGGTGGCGAGCGAAAAGGCGCCCGTGCCGGGCAAATAATGAAACAACGGCTTTTTTTCGATAGGATCGACGCCGAAGGAGCAGGGACGGCCATAAACCAAAGTTTTATAAGCGCCGCCGTGATTCTCGCGCACTCCGCAATAGCCGCGCTCCTTATCGGCGACGCGGCACTCCTTGGGACAAAGGAGGCAGCGGATCGTCAAGCCGTCGAGATGCTCGTAGTGCATCGCTTCACGATCGGATAACTCCTGCGTCGGCGTCAATTCCGTCGCGCCCCAAACGCCGCCGCCAAGGGAGAAAGCGCAAGCGGCGCAGGCGGAAGATTGAATAAATCGGCGTCTCGATAAATCCGCGTTCATGATAGAAACCTCTAATTAACTCATGCTAAACAAATCCATTCCCTCGCCCTCTGGGAGAGGGTTAGGGTGAGGGTAATAAGTCTAGCCATATCAACCCTCACCTAACCTCTCCCCGAGGGAGAGGAATTACAATACTTCATACGGCGGCTTCGACGATCTCGATATGCGCGGGATCGGCCCAGCCGAGTTTCTTTTCTTCCGCGAGTTGGATGTAGAGCGGTTCGCGCCCCGCTTCCTTCAATGGCGGCAGTTTCATTTCCGCCCGTTTTTTCTCCAGAATGCTCGCGGCCACGGCGTCGAGGGCGACCGGGTCGGCGGCGATCATCAATCCGTTGTAATCCCAAGCCGCCGAAGCTTTGTAGGCGGGGCCGCCGTCGCATTGCCCGCGAAAGGCGTCGCAGATCGTCAGGCGCAGTCTGTTGCGGATATAGGGATGAAGACAAACGTCGGGAACATAAGGATCTTTAGCCACGTCAAAATGGTATTTATTGGGATTATGAATCGCTCCAAAGAAATTCTTCATCGCGACGGAAACGCCGCAGAGATCGTGATCCTTTAAAATTCCTATGTTAATCAAAGCGGTGCAGCCTTGAGAAACAATGCGGGAAAAACAAGAGCCGATGCTGCCGCTGGTTTCCGGCTCCGCCTCGTAACCAACGCCCGGGCTGTCGGTGGCGATGACGGCGGCGCGGCCTTTTGCGCTCTCTTTGGTGAAGACCGCGCGTTCCAATTCCCGTACGCTGCGGTCCCAGATAAAAATGCGTTGTGGTAATACTCCAACGTCCGCCAATTTCTCCGCGACGGCGTAAACCAACTCCGGATGGGGCGACAGGCTGCGTCCGCCAAGCGTATTGACTTTGATGGCGACTGTATCTTTAGAAGAAAACAGCGTTCGCCAAAGCGCATCCGCCTCTTTGCCGCCAGTGAAGGCGAGGGCGGCGGCGTCCAGCATTTTACGCGTCAGCGTTTCATCGAGCGTATTCGAAGGCGACAGCATTCCCTCCCGCCGGGCGATGACGACGCGGCTTTTGCCCATTAATCCTGGCGTGGAAGCAGTGGCGCGGCTGGCGATCCAAAGAGCGGGAGCGGCTAATATTCCGCTTCCTATTCTATTTATAAACGATCTGCGATTAACAATTGGCATAAATGGATTCCTTTTTAATAGCTCATGTTACGCAGCCTGTGGGTGCAAACGTCCCGCCTGCACGTTGGAGAAACTATCCAAGAGCGGCGATTGGGCTTTTGATCTGATGCATTTTTGAATTACGAAAACACGAAATAACTCAAATTCCACGAAATATTCGAATCGCGGATATCGCGGATTCTTTTGAATTTCAAGGAAAAATCTTTCATACTTCGCAATTCCTTGCGCCAACCATTTTTTTCTTTTTTTCGTGTTTTTCTTTTCCTTTCGTGTTTTCGTGATTCAAACGACGAGAGTAAGAGATTCCTTTAATTACTCATCGCGCGTAACATGAGTAATAGTTTCATCTCATATACTCGTCGAAATTGCTTATAGGCGCATCGAAATCATCAGAAATATCAATCAATCCTTTCGCGCTTCCATACTTTGGCGCTCTATGAGAAATTGTTAATGGAACTAATTGGATCATTTGCGAATCGTTCTTTTTGATAACCACCTGCTCGCCTTTCATGGCGGCGTCAAATAAATCGGAAAACTGGGTTTTTGCTTCATCCAAACCGATTTGAACCATTTTTTTATTCCCTTCGTAGAATACGATTTCATAATCGTCACTGCTTCTTAAACGTCTCTCCAAAAACCTGCGCCGTGAAGGTTTGGAAGGAGCAGCCGGATTTCCAATCGTCTTCCTGCAAGCCCGCTTTCAAACACAAATGCTTGAGGGCGTCTTCCACCGTCCAGCCTTGCTCCAAGGCCACTTGCGGCAGAAACAGCGCCGAGCGGCCTTTTTTTTCAAGAATGAAGCCGTCGCGGCCCAGGACGATATCCTTCCAAGAATCCACCGGCTGGCGCGGCGACATGACGGAAATTTCGATATCGACGTCCTTCAACTCCTCCTTCTGCAATTGGTTGAAGCGAGTATCCCGAAACGCTGACAGCAAAACGGTTTTCGCCGCTGTTTGGCATAACGGATCGGAACCCTGCAAGTCGCCGATGCAGCCCCGCAGTTCCCCTTTTTTATTGAGAGTGACGAAGACGCCCTTCTTCTCTTTTAAACGTTCCGTAACCAGATTCGGTTCCGGCTGGTATTCCTTCGCTTTGCCTTCCGCAAAGTTCTGTTCCAACGTCTTGCGCGCTATCTCCAGCATAAGAGCGGTCTCTTTCTCGTCGAGGTAATCCTTGCGCTCGCGGAAAACCAAGGAAGAATAACTCACGGATTCGTCGTAACTTTTCGTTTTATCTCCCGAAGTGGCGTAGCGGACGAATTCCACTTGCGTCTGCTGCGGCAGAGCCGCCAGGCCGATGCAGATGGGATTATGCCCGCAAATGGTGGCTTGCGTTCTTTCGATGAAATCGGCGAAACCATTCGCGTCCAGATTGAGAATAGGATTGACGGCGGCGAAATCCAAACGCTGTACGTTCGCCCTGATGTTGTCTTTGAAGGGAATATACCCAAAGCGCGGCCCTTGGTGTGTAAAATCGGAACTCATAACCAACAGCGTCTTTTCATCCAACAAAGGTTGGATAGCCTTAGCCATTTCATAGCCGTCGCTGGAAGAAATATCCCCTACGACGATGGGAACGATCGTGAATTCCTTGAGCGTGCGTTGGAGGAACGGCAGTTGTATCTCCAGACTATGCTCCTGGGCGTCGGCTTCGGGCAAGGATTGAAAAAGGCTGGAAGAACGCAGACTCTTGCACGCCTCTTTATCCAAATTCACTAGCCCCAGCGGCGTTTCGTAGGCGTCGGCGTCAGCGATGGAGCCGCCTCGAAAAGCGGCGCGGTGGGAAGGGCCAAGAATCACTACCCGCCGGATAGGCGCGCCTGTCAGAACCTTATAGGCGTAGGCGGCGGTTTCGCCGGAATATTCGTATCCGGCATGGGGAACAACCAACGCCCGCACGCGGTTGGGATTGGGCGCCGTTTGCGGAACCTGCTTCAGGAAGCCGTCGACCTGCTGCGTCAACTTGGCTTGAGTTCCCTCATACCACGTTCCCGCCAAGATGGACTTGCGCACGTTAGCGCCGGAGGAATCGCCGCAGGCGATAATAACCTGTAACGCCAGCGTCAGAAAAGAAATCCCAAAAAATCGATGGATCTTGTTCATAATTTCTTCCTCGCGCAATGGATAACAATAGATTCCCTTCATTAATTTATAGTATAGTGGATTATGTGATTTCGCGTATATTGCAGCGCGCCATTTTTCAAAATAGACGTACGAATCGGAATGGCGGGGTGGCAAGGGCAAGGTTGTTTCTGCCCTTTAGAATTCCCCGTGATTCGGAAATTGACTTAATACAAACCAGAGGAGATATAAACACATGCGCTTTCCAATACAATTTCTTTCCATCCTTCTGTTAATCGCAGTCCTTTCCCTGCCCTGCTCCGCTAGCGATGAAAACGCTTACGCCGCCTGGAAGAACGGTCCAAGGAAAGATGCGGGATATTTCCCTATAGCCGTTTGGCTGCAAAGCCCGAAAAACGCCGCCAAGTATAAAGAAGCGGGATTCAACCTTTATGTGGGACTGTGGAGAGGCCCGACAGAAGAGCAATTGGCGGAACTTACGCAAGCGGGAATGCCGGTAATTTGCGATCAAAACCAAGTTGGATTGAAACATATCGACGATCCCATCATCGTCGCCTGGATGCACGGCGACGAGCCGGACAACGCTCAACCCATAACCGATCCCCAGACGGGAAAACCATCTTACGGCCCCTGCATCCCGCCGGAAAAAATCGTGAAGGATTACGAAGCCATTCGCAAAGCCGATCCCTCGCGCCCGGTGATGCTCAACCTGGGACAGGGCGTCGCCAATGATAATTGGATCGGGCGCGGCAGCGGCGCCCATATCGACGATTACCTGACCTACGTCAAAGGCTGCGACGTAGTTTCCTTCGATATTTATCCTATGGCGGGATTGAAGGACGGGATTAACAATCTATGGTATGTCGCCAAGGGCGTGGATCGGTTGATCCAATGGAGCGAGGGCAAGAAAATCGTCTGGAACTGCCTCGAATGCACCTGCATCGGAAACGAATATTCCAAAGCCAATCCACAACAGTTGCGCTCGGAAGCCTGGATGTCCATCATTCACGGTTCGATGGGACTTATCTATTTCGTGCATCAATTCAAGCCCGCGTTTAATGAATCCGCCTTGCTCGACGATCCCGAAATGTTGGCGGCAGCCTCGGCGCTGAATAAGCAAATTCAATCGCTAGCGCCAGTTCTCAACTCCCCCACACTCAAAGACGCTGTTACGGTGAAATCCTCGGACGCCAACGTTCCCATCGACATCATGGCGAAGCGGCATGAGAAAAATCTCTACCTTTTCGCCGTAGGAATGCGTAACGCTCCCGCCAAGGCCGAATTTCAATTATCCAACGATTTTGCGGGAGCCAAGGCAGAGGCAATTGGCGAAAATCGGGACGCCGTCGTCATAACCGGCAACCATTTCGAGGATTCTTTCGAGCCTTATGGCGTTCATATCTACCGCATCGCCTTACCGTGATCCTATAGGCTGTCCATTTTTGATAATTCAAGCGAAAAAACCGTCTCAATTTTGCGTAAAAAAAAGGAGGCGGTTTTTTCTATTATTATTTAATACATTGATTACAATATAGATAAATCATATGCCTTAACATGCGATCTATTGGTATGATATATGCGGTAACAAAAACTAAATCCCAAAAAGAAATACATTCTCTTATCCAATGGAGAACGATAAAGAGTAATTTCAAAATGGCATAGAACCACTCGCCGAGGAGGTGAGCAATATGTCCGGTATAGAGGAGGTTACGAATCCTTTGTGCATCTTGGCAACGGGTTTGAGCAACGCGGAAATCAATCAAGTAGAGAATTTTTGCGCAAATAATAATGGAAAGCTGGTCTTTGCCGATTCCAGCCCGGATTTATGGAGCCGCGCCGAAGCGGAAGCCTGCGATCTTTGCCTCATCGGCCAAAGCAGCATACATCAATCCCTCAGCGATATCCTCTGGCTATTGAAAGGCATGACCAAACCGGAACGGTTGATTCTTATCGCCTCCAACCTTTCTCTGCGCGAGAGAAAACAACTGCGCCGCTATAAAATCCATCACATCTTAATCCGCCCCTTTCCTACCGCCCTGATTATCGAAACCATGGAAAAAGTATTGCATGGCGAAAGTTCATGGAAAGAACGAATCGCTTCCTATATCGCCGACTCGCTTTTTCATCCTTTTTCGGGCGAAGCGGCAAAACGCGGATAATCCGTGCGGCTATTCTTCCTCCGGCGGGGGAATTATATTTTCCGGCAAGGGAATATTGCACACGATTTCTTTGGCTCTCGCCAAGTCGCCATCGAACACGAGAATCATGGAATGCCCATGCTGTTTTTCAAATAAGCCGTCATAAGCCGAGTCGAAAAAACTGCGAACTACGCACTCTATGTTTTCGTCTTTGAGAGCGCCTATCAATTGCATCTCATGCACTGCATTTTCCGTTACGCATAAGGGAACAAGTTTTTCATTCGTTGCATCCACGGATTATTTCTCCATCTATAAAAAATAATAGTAAATTCTATTTTATCCGGACGTATCTTTGTCATTTCGAGCGATAGCGAGAAATCCTTCCACACGCGGGTTGAAGATTTCTCGGTCGCTGCGCTCCCTCGAAATGACAAGCAGCGATGCCGGACGCATGGGGAAAAAACCGTTAATCATAGTCTTTCCCCTGCTGCAACTCTGTCATTTCGAGCGAAGCGAGAAATCCTTCCACACGCGGGTTGAAGATTTCTCGGTCGCTGCGCTCCCTCGAAATGACATGCCGCGATCCGGGGCGCGGGGGGAAGAAAACGTTAATCATAGTCTTTCCCCTGCTGCGACTCTGTCATTTCGAGCGATAACGAGAAATCTTCTTTCTGTTCCCATTCCAAAGTCAAGTCTTTCCAAGTAGGATTCATTGAGACAACCAAATTATTCTTCTTTTCTCGCCGCCACTTTTTGATTTCCTTCTCTCTGGTTATGGCCGCATGGACGTCTATCCCGTGTTCGAAATAGACCAATTTGTTAACGTTGTATTTCTTGGTGAAACCATCCACCAGTTTGTTTTTATGCTCATATACCCTTCGCTCAAGGTTATTGGTCATGCCAATATACATAACCCTGTTGTTCCAGTTGGTGAGGATGTAAACGTAGAAGTTGTAGTCTTTCATCGGATTTCTCTTCGTTTCTTTGTCATTTCGAGCTTACCTTGTCATTTCGAGCTTACCTTGTCATTTCGAGCGAAGCGAGAAATCTTTCCACACGCGGGTTGAAGATTTCTCGGTCGCTGCGCTCCCTCGAAATGACATGCCGCGAAGGTCAGGAAGTTTCCGGCGCCGCAAGCCGGTTCCAAAAAACGGGACTCGATGCGCTCCGTTTCCTGTTTCACAAGATCAAGCATGTCGTTAACCTCGCGTTTGCCGGTCAACGCCCCGCCATGATCCGCAATCCGTTTTTTCGATATGACTTGCGATTCCTTTGCTTGCATGTCTGTCATTTCAAAGGGCTATCTCATTTTTATCCGGCAACCTCAAGAGAAAAAACGGCCTTGCCCTTGTCAGCCAATATTGTTATCTCATTCTTGTCGAGCGCTATTCTAACCGGCTCTTCCCGCTCGCGCCATACCGGCAATAGAAAGCGAATCGATTTCCTCAACGCCGCCGCGCCTTGCCAAGGCGGATCGCTTGACTCTATGATGAGTGAAATTCACCAGGAGGAAGCCCAATGGAATTAGCGGTCCCTATGCGAAAGATTCTGGCTGTAATGACGATCGCCAATGAAAACATCGAACCGGACGATTTCGCACGAATACGGAAAATCATCGAGGACTTTACTGAAACCAGCGTCTCCGACGAGAATATTTTGGAGGATTTCAAAACCGCCATCGTCGATCCCGACGCCGTATTCGCCGAATTGCAAAACCTATCATCCTCTCTATCCGAACTGGAGAAAGAAACCATGATTCGCGCCGCCGCCTTGTTGGCATTAGAGGACGATAACTTCCAAGAATGGAAAAAAGTGATGCTGGTAAAAAGCGCGGAAGCGTTGGGATTTACTATGCAGCGATTCGCCGAAATTTTGAGCGATATGGAATTCGAATAGGCTTTACGTCATTATCGTTCCCGGCGCTTGCTCTGGAGCAATCATGGAGAGAAAAGCGTTCGTTACTACGCGCAGCAAATAGACGAGGCCGGGATTCAACGCCAAAAAGGCGAAGATCGGCGACAAATCGACGAAGTCGATTCTCGCCCACGGGAATATCCGCCGGAAGAAATTTAGATAAGGATCTGACATGCCGCGCACGAATTGGATCAACGTGCTGAATTGATCCGCTCCCACCCATGTCGAAAGCACCGCCAAAAGCAACACGAGCGAATAAGCGGAGATCAAATCGCCGCAAATCGCATAGAGAGTAAAGACGATCGTTCGCTTAATCTCATAGTCCCCATAAAGAAAAGAGAGGTTGGTAAAGATCGTCAAGAAAAAGGCGCAGGCAAGAATCGCCGCTGAGCTTAAAAGAAAAAGCGCTGGCAGGTTTTCCGTCCGGAGGATTTTTTTAGCGAGTTGAAATACGGCGAAAGTCTTCTGTTGAAAACAAGCGTAGCCCGCATTGCCGCCGACGAGGTACAATCCATGACGCGAGACCATCATGCTGGCAAAGAGCAACGCGATGAGAATTTCCGCGACGAATACGACGCCCATTGAGAAACTGGCGGCCAGGGCGTTGAAAAGCGGCAACTGGGCGCCCACTCCATGAACACTCGCCAAGGGAATGCCCGCTGCGCCGAGAATCCAAAGGCACCATCCGCGCAGAACGATAACGACGACAATGGCGAATAACGGCATTTGATCTTGAATCTTCAAAGAACTCTGCGGGAACAATCGGCGGATGGGCTTAAGAACGCTCTCCGTCAAAGTCACAATCGTAACGAGAATCGGACCAAAACCGTAATACCGGTAGGGTTCGATGAAATAGCGGATCAAAAGAACGGCGATCAGCAATTGAAAAAATAGATTTAAAATGGAAAATAGCATATTGGGCAACCGTTAACTCTCGACGCAGCCTCCAAGGGAATGAACTAAAACGTTTTTTTGCGCCATCTCGGCGTTCCGCCAAATTGTTCGCTCCCAAGATTTTCCCGGATCGTTAAAAAATCAAGGGAATCCATTTATGGCGTATTATACCGAGTATCGTTTAAAAGCGAATATCCGGCGATATGGATGGAGATCGGCTCTTGCGCATAGGAATCGAATGTACGACGCTGACCCGCCCCCGGGCGGGGATTGGATTTTACAATTATCACCTGGTCCGCGAGTTGGCGGCGCTGGATGGCGAGGACGAATATTACCTGTTTTACAACCGTCCTCTTCCTGAAATGAATCTTCCTCCCCGTTTGCGGCATGTGCTGTCGGGACCGGGCCGCACTCACCTTTGGGGACAAACGCGGCTCGCCTCTCTCTGCGCTCATTACGGCATCGACGTGCTTCACAGCCCCGGTCAATGTTTGCCTTTAATGTACAACGGCCATTGCGTCCTGACGGTTCACGACCTCTCCGCCATGCTTTTTCCCCGGCAAAAAGACGCTCGTTCCCGTTTCGTTTGGAATTGCCTGGTCCCAGCGATGGCCCGCAAGGCGAATCGCATTATCGCCGTATCCGAAAACACGCGGCGCGACGCGATCGATCGGCTGGGAATCGCCGAAGACCGCGTTACCCGCATCTACGAAGCGGCGGCGCCGGAGTATTATCCCGAACCGGACGCCGAACGATTGGAAGAATTCCGGCGGCGCAAAGGATTGCAGCCAGGGTATATTCTAGCGGTAGGCACGCTGGAGCCGCGTAAGAATTATTCTTTTCTGTTGCGCCTATTCGCCCGCTGGCTGGAAAAATCCCATCCGGACGCCACGTTGGTTATCGTGGGGAAAAAGGGCTGGCTCTACGACGAAATCTTTAAAACTTTCGAGTCGCTCTCTATTCAACGCCATGTCCGTTTCGAGGGATACGTCCCCGATCTCGATTTGATGCGCTTATATTATTCCGCCGCCCAATTTTCCATTCTCAATCCCATCTACGAAGGCTTCTGGCTTCCGGGCTTGGAATCGCTGGCTTGCGGAACTCCCGTCATCGCGCCTAAGCATTCGTCGATTCCCGAAGTCGTCGGCGAAGCGGGGATTCTGATCGAAACCGGCGATGAGGAAGAATGGCTGGCCGCTATGGACCGCTTATGGATGGCTTCGGATCGTCAGGAATGGGCGCAACGAGGCATAAGGCAGGCGAAGCGATTCTCCTGGCGCCGCGCCGCCAAGAGAACGCTGAACGTTTACCGTTCTCTATATAAAGCCGGTAAATATTAAATGAAAGCCGTCTTCATCGAACCTTCCGGGGCGGGAGGCATCGCTCATTACACTCAATGCCTGGCGGGAGCGTTGGGCGCGCATGACATACCATGCGAAATCCTGACCAGCCGCCGTTGGATCAGCTGTTCGCCGCTGCCCAACGCCGCCGTTCATAAAATCTTCCGAGGGATGCGTACGAATCCATTGGAATTTTATCGCCATGCGCTGCGTCTGCGGCGGGATGCCTCTCTCATCCATTGGCAATGCGCCGCTCGCCCGGCCATTCTGCTTTGGATCATGCGCTTATTTCCATTAAAACGCATTCCTTGGATATATACAGTTCATAATATCCTGCCGCATGAGCGCCGTTCTTCTTCCCAAGCGCTGTTCGAAAAAATCTATCGCCGCATGGACGGACTCATCTTTCATACGCAGCATACTCAAAGAGAATTTCAGAGAATTTTCCCCAACGTCGCCGCCGCCAGCGCCGTCATTCCGCATGGCGAATACGGCTTTTTAACTTCGGAGACGGCGGCCTCATCTCCCGTTGAGGAAAACGCATTGCTGTTCTTTGGTAATATCCGTCCCTATAAAGGCCTCGATATCCTGTTGAACGCTCTGGTGGATGTGAAGAAAATCATTCCCGGCGTTAAATTGCTCATCGCCGGACAAGCGCTGGAACCGTTCGATCGCTACGAGAAAATCATCGCCCGCCATGGATTGAATGAGGTTGTAGAAAAACGGTTGGAATATATCCCCGACGAAGAGATCGCCGGGTTGATCGCCTCCTCCGCCATCGTAGTTCTTCCCTACCGGGAGATCGACCAAAGCGGAGTGCTATTGTTGGCGATGGCTTCCGGCAAACCCGTCGTCGCCTCGCGCATCGGCGGCATTCCGGAAGCGATCCAAGACGGCGAAACGGGCGTTTTAGTTCCGCCGGAAGACGCAAAATCTCTGGCGCAAGCGATTGTGAACTTACTGCAAAATCCCTCGAAAAGGGCGGCGATGGGAGCGGCGGCGCGCCAAGACGTTCTTGACCGGTTTTCCTGGAATCGCATCGCGGAACAGACGATCCAATTTTATGAAACGTTAATGTAAAGGCGCTTGCAAAAATCCTTTATTCCTCCCCCAAGTTTGGGGGAGGCAAGGAGGGGGTTGTTTTAAGTCTAATAATATCAACCCCCCTCTAACTCCCCTCAAGCTTGGGGGGAGAATGCAAAGGCAGTCTTTATCAATTATACAAGAGCTTCATGAAGAAAATGAAAAAGACGCTGCGATTGATCGAACGGATGCGATTTATTCTCCTTGGCGCATTGCTGCTCATTACGCCTTTGATGATCGATTCCCATATTCTTCTCGGTTCGGGTCCGGAAACGAAATTCCGCTTTTTCGAATTCGGCGTTTTCTTAGGATGCTTATTTACCTTGCCGTTTTTTATATGCCGCCGTTCGCCAATCCGCTTGAATCTGCTTTCCATCGCTCTTTTATTGTTTTTGATCTATGTTTTAGTCCTCGCCATCTTTGACGTTCAGCGCGCCTATGCGTTCGATTACGCTTTACGTACCGTCTGCTGGATACTCTTCGCTTTTCTGGCGTCGGACGTCTCCCGCGAGGATTCGTCGTTCCATCGCCTGGTTTGGATCGCCGTTATTGTCCAAATCGCGGTCGTCCTCTACGCCATAAGCCATATCTACGATTTGGATCCTTATTTCAATCGAATATTAGTCGGCCACGAATGGCGTTACAGCAATCCATTAGTCAACCAAGAACGCGGCGTGATCTGGGCTTTGGGCAATCCCAACTACTACGCTTGTTTTGGTTCGCTGCTATTAATCTCCATCGCAGCCATGCTCGCCCTCGCCCGCCGCTGGCGCGAGCGCCTATTCTGGACGTTTTATGGCGCCATCGTATTGTATTCACTGCTCTACACGCAAACCCGCGGGATTTGGGTCAGCCTCTTTTCCGCCCTCTTCTTTCTTGCGATCCTGATTTTATTCTTTTCGAAAACCATCCGCCAAGACGCGTTTTCGTTTATCAAGAGCCGCCGCCGTTCTCTTGCCGCTGGCGCATTGGCGATTTTTCTCCTGCTCGCCGGTCTCTATCTCTACGAAACTCGGCAAGGGCGCGGATTGTTGCATTCTCTGAGCAAGCGTTTTCAACAATTGGCCGCCTTCCAGGACATCAGTTTGCGCGCCCGTCCCCTCCTATGGTCCGCCGCCATGCAAATGTGGCGCGAGGCTCCTATATCGGGCGCGGGGCATGGGCGATACACCCCCCGTTTTCTGGAAACGGTTTACGGGATGGCGCAGCAAATCGAACCGGAGCGCATCCAACAACTCACCCGGCACATGAACAGCATCCTCGCCAACGAAACGCATAACGATTACTTGCAATATCTATCCGAGATCGGCGGCGCGGGTTATGCGCTCTTTTTGCTCGTTCTGGCCGCCTGCATTGCCTCCGCGCTGCGCTCGTTAATTGGCGGAAATCTCGCCTCCTCGGAGCGCATCTTGCTGCTTGCCTGTTTGATGATAGTACTTCATACGATATTTCATTGCCTCTATGATTTTCCCTTGCGCCTGCCGGGCAGCGCCATGTTGTTCGGTTTAGCTATCGGCGGTATTCTGCATTTCAATAGCGGCGGCTTCGCTCTATCGCTTCCCGCATGGTTCCGTTGGCTCGCCGCTTCCGTCATGCTTCCTTTATGCCTATTAGGAGGCGTCTTCGTCTTTCAACATTACCTCTCCACGCATCTTCAATTCAAAGGGGAAAGCCATTTCGGCGACGCTATAAAGAAATTCGGCGGCGATTACGAACGCCAGTTATTGAATCTTCAACTTTCCCAAGCGAAATTATCCCAAGCCTACGCCTTGTTTCCCGGCAAAGGCGAAATTCTATTCGATCAAGGCAAGGTTTATTATTTTCTTGCCGGTTATATGGGCGCAGATTATCAAAGGCGGGCGATCGATTGCCTCGAACAAGCCAAAGATACTTACGCGCCGCCGGAAGTCTACCAAATGCTGGCGAACGTCTATCTCAACGCCATGCAGTATCCCAACGCGCGCCGCTATTTGGACATCCTGCTGCTCGTCGATCCGGAACGGGAAAACATCCAGTTTCTCGCCGCCAATATCTGCATGGCGGAAAACAAATGGGACGAAGCGGAACGGCGCTTGCAAGAGGAATTGCGGCATCATCCCAGCAATCCTAATGCGTTATTTCTCTTGGGTGTTGTTTACGAAAAGAGAGACTTATACGAGATGACGGCTCAAATGTATGAAAAAAGCCTGGAGTTGGCGCCCAACGCCGTAGAAACGCTGGAACGGTTGGCGGATCTTTACGCGGAAAAATTGAAACAATCCGAACGAGCCTTTTCCCTTTACGGAAAAGCGATCAATAGCGCTATACAAGGAAAAAATCAAATCCTTCAGGATCGATTAAGAAGAAAAATCCGCGATCTGCAACGCTCGCAGAATATGGACCAATAACGATGAACGAAAACGCTTGCAACGGCGTCATTCTCGAATGCCGAAACCTTTGTAAAGTCTACCGCACTGGCGATAAATCCTTGGAAGTGCTTCACAACCTGGACATGCAAGTGCGGGAGAACGAATTTCTGGCTGTTACCGGCGAATCGGGATGCGGTAAATCAACCCTGCTGCATCTTCTCGGCTGCCTGGATCAACCCACGAGCGGAGAAGTTTACTTTCAAGGCCGAGACGCTGCGAAATTATCCAACGGCGAACGAGACCGCCTTCGCAACCGCTCTTTCGGATTCGTTTTTCAGTTTCATCACTTGCTGCCGGAATTCACCGCTTTGGAAAACGCCGCACTGCCTGGCATGATCTTCGGCATCCCCGACCGCGAAGTATGGCAGAGAGCGCGGGGACTACTCGCCGATTTGCGCATCTCCGAACGCGCCGATCACAAACCAACCCAGCTGTCCGGCGGCGAACAGCAGCGCGCCGCTGTGGCGCGGGCGATGATCAACCAGCCCGCCATTCTCTTGATGGACGAACCCACAGGCAACCTCGATCCCGCCAGCAGCGCCGAATTGATCGGCCTGATCCGCCAGCAGCAAAAAGAGAAAAATCTAACCATCGTCATGGTTACCCACAACCGCGAGATCGCCGCTTCCGCCGATCGACATTTCGAACTACGCCAAGGCCATCTTTTGATACTTTGATACTTTGATACTTTGAGTCTTGGAGTCTTGGAGACTGGGAGACTGGGAGACTTGACGGGGTGGCAAGGGGAAAGCGCCGATGAAAACTGGCGTAAGGAAGCGGATGAAAGTTCCGTACAGTGAAGGTGTAGCGAACCACGCTGGCCCCGAGTCATGCGCCGATGGCCGCGAGGCCATAGGCGAAGCGTTGACAGGGGAAAGTGCAGGCCGGGTATTGAGCCGCGAAATACTCGCATCCAGGGCGCCGACGAAGTCCCTTGATCGGAAGGCAACACTTGCTTCATCGATAGAGCGAGAGGAAGCAAGGCCCTGCGCGGTCGAAGACCCCGTGCATGCGCCGAATCTTTACGCGCAGGAATCGGGAGATCTCGCGCACGGCCTCAGAGATGGTGTCGAGGTCCGCGCCAGGAATCCGAAAGAGTAAGCTGGCGATGAACGTACGCGAGAAGTCGGACAACTTCGTAGTACCTGAGAAGCCCTCGAACAAAGACGACCGATCCAGGAAGTCGGCGGAGAGAGTGGAGGAAAGGAAGTTGGCCAAAGGCAATTCGGACCAGCAAACCAGGAGCCGGACTCAGGGCCGGGGAAACCTGCGAAGCGCGCTGGAACGAATACGGCAAGTCGCAAAGAAGGATGGGAGTACATCCCTATCCGTCGGAGCGCTTGGGCGTCATGACCTGAGGCAGGAGCCCAGTGCGGTAGTTCCGCACGCTGGGATCTGTGCGGGGGGTGCCGGGTAACCGGCATCCCTACCGCGACCAAGGCTTTTTCTGCCCTTGACTAAATCCCTCATACTTGCGGTTTAAGCGATGCAGAGCGAAGCATAGCTCACCAAAGGCAACACGAAAACAGGGAGACTTGGAAACTTAGAGGACTTGGGAGCAAGTCCCCAAGTCCCCAAATCCCCAAGTCCCCCTGTTCCATAGTCCCAAAATCAAATCCCTGCTGGACGTTCGATCTTGACTTTCTGTCCCGAAGCGAGGGCTTCTTGTCCGCGGATGCACGCCAGAGCGGCTAGCGTACCCCGCACGCCGTCGCAGAGGTTCGGCGCACCGGTGCGAATCGTATGGGCAAAGCCTTCGAGTTCCCAACGGTAAGGATCGTAGGGGGAGAAACTGGCCGATCCGCCGCCGCCCGTCGCCGCTCCGCCCGTATTGTGCGCTTGGAAAGCGGCTCCGGCGGCGTCTTCTTTCGCAATTTCGACCTTAGTCTCTTGGCCCGCTTTTTTGGATTTGGTCTCATCCCAGCCGCTTTCCCAGAAGAGATAGGTTTCATTTTCGTTGCTGAGAATGATAGTGGCGCGGGTTCCCATGATCTGCTCGTAGTAGTTGTCGAAACGGTTGCTTTGAATGGCGGAATACGTAACCGTTCGTTTGTTGCTATACTCGTAAATGGCATAGATGTGATCGTCTACGTCGCGGTCGTCCACCGTATAGCCGCGATGCTCCGCCCGTTTGGCTTCGTCGCCGATGGAGGTGTAATCCGGTAGCATATCCTGATCCAACTGCGATTTGCATTTGCCGCCGGAAGCCTGGACGGCTATGGGAGCCTCGTCGCCGAAGAACCAGTTGGTAATAGCGAGTTGATGGCTGGCCAATTCCGTCCACATTCCGCGAGATACGGGAGAATACCAGCGCCAGTTGACAAGCTGCTGGATGTCTTTATATCCGTATTTCGTAGGATCCATAGCTAAAAGTTCTTGTTTCAAATCGGGATTGACGTGAATCCAATAGTTCCAGTCCGTATTGCGATGCCACAATCCGCGAATGTGATATACGTTGCCCAATAAGCCTTCAGCGAACATGCGGTAGGCGTCCCAATATAACGGATTGTAAAAGCGTTGATGGCCTACTTGCAGATTGAGATTCTTCTCGCGGGCGATTTGAACCGCTTTCGCGCATTCCTCGACTTCGAACGCCATTGTCTTCTCCGTGAAGACGTGCTTTCCGGCTTCCAAGGCTCTGATCGCCATCGGCCCGTGATATTTCAAAGGCGAAGCGATCAAAATGGCTTCCACTTCAGTATCCTCGAGCATCTGATCGTAGGATTCGTAAGCTTTGGGATTGGGGGAATGGCCGGATTGCTTAATAGCATCCAGCCCCAGTTTCATATTGTCGGGGCGGATGTCGTATGAACCGATCAAATACATATATTTCGGCGTGGAGTTGGTGATGAGAACGCGGCCTTCCATGCCGGTTCCGATAATGGCGGCTTTGACCGGTCCCGCATTAGTGGCGGTATAAGCGAAACCCGCGAGAGGAGGCAGCGTAGCAACCGCCTTGAGAAAATTACGTCTGCCGATAAATTTCTGTTCTTCTGTTAACTGCATGATTCGATCCTTTCCCAATATATTTTCTAGGGTTAATTATTTTCTGTTTTTTACTGAACCGGCTGTAACTGTTCCGCATCGGGGCCGGCGACGGTTTTATGGCGGCGGAGGAATTGACGGATATACGGATCGAATCCGACGATTTGGCCGGTATTGATCGTAAGCAAAGCTAATAGCGCCAATAATTCCACTAAGTTCTTATTGACGATCAAGTAATTTCCTTCGTTGCCGATCATCATTTTCCCCGCCCATTGGGCATGATGCAGCCAGGATTCGTACTGAATCCAAGGAGACGCGCTGGCGGAGATAGCCGCCTTCATGGTTTCCGGCGTTACGAATGTAAGATCGAACGGCGGCGCGGCGCAATAAAACATAGTCAGCAAAACAACGCCGACCAAGCAGGACAAGCGGGTAAACAAGCCCAGCATCAATCCCAGACCCACAAGAAATATCGCCCACGGCATCATGAAATTCGTGAACGCCATCAAACTCTCGTTAGCCGCCATCTGGTTGAAATAAGGAGAAAACGGGCCCCAAGACCCCGTCAAATAGGGCGCGGCCGACCATGTGGGATGCGCGAGTTTTACCCAGCCCTCGCGCAGAAAATGCCAGCCGATCCCGATTCGCAGCAAGACGAAGAAAAATTGCTGCGCGCATGTCAGACGATATCGCGGTTCTTTGTTTGACACGATTTTATCAATACCTCCACGCAATCTGTGTTGAAATTGGACGCAATAATTTCCGAGCGGCCCTTATCGTCCGGCATCGGTATCAAAATCGCGCCTATATCCTTATCCTTACGATTTTCACAATATTCGAGAGTTTTCTCAACCCCCATCACGCAAAAAGCCGTCGAAAGAGCCTCCGCCAAAGCGGCGGTCGGCGCCACGACGCTCACGCTGAATACCTTGCAAGACGGCCAACCGGTGCGGGGATCGATGATATGGCCGTACCGTTTCCCCTCATGCAAAAAAAATTGCTCTTCGCTTCCCGAGGAGGAAAAGCCTTGGTTTTTCAATTGCAATCGGGCGATAGGACGCTCGCAGTCGAAGGGATTGCGGACGTCGATTTGCCAGGACTCCTTCCAGGCGGGCGCTCCGGAAGCCAGCACGCTGCTGAATCCGCCGTTGAGGAGAACGTCTTTCAATCCGCGATCCCGCGCGATTTTCATGGCGTGATCCAATGCGAGGCCTTTGCCGATGCTGGCGGGAGTGATTTCGATATCCGGCTTCGTAAACTGGATCGTCTTCCTCTCTTCGTCCAACGCAATGCCATCCATGCCGATCCGCTTTTTCGCCGCTTCGATGTCTTCGGGATGAGGGATGACTCCTTTTCTTTGAAAAAAACCCCAACAGCGGGACAACGGCGTCGTTGTGATGTCGAACGCCCCTTCCGTCTCCCGATGGATGCGTTTGGCAAGCTTCACCATCTCGGCGATTTCCTCGCCTACCGGAACCGGTTCGAGAGCCGCTCTTTCGTTGACCTCTTTCAGCTCGCTTCTTCCCCGCCAGATGTTCAGCAAATAGTCGAAACGGTCGATTTCGTCGAGAACGTACATCCCCGTCTCGCGGGCTTGCGCTTTTTCATAGGTCCCGAATATCACTTCGAAATGGCTCGCCATCGCTTCCCGTCTCATGCGGACGTAAGACCGGTCGAGTCCAAGAAACGCGAGGGGATTTTTTAAATCGAGCGCTTCGGCGGCTTGCCCGGCGAGTTTTTTAAACCCTTCGCTGAAAAAACTTCTCCGGTTGGTAGGCATGGCGCGTCTCAAGGCGATATCCTTTCCCGGCGGATGAAAAATCGGATAGAGATTATTGTATCCATCTACCCCCTATTTCGTAAGAACGGCTCTTTCCCCCTTTTTTTCGATAGAAAGAACGCAACAATCCATAAAGAGAAAACTTCATAAGATGACTTCTGCGCCGACTTGAAAACGCATGATCCATATTACAATACGAGATGCAGGATTAATTAATTCAAGACGCTTTTCCTTAAAACCATGAATCCTATCGTTGCGATCGAACGATGCGATAGCTATCGATTGTCCGCCGTGCGCGGCGCTGTGGAAAACGCTTTGGCGCCCTTGGGCGGGATGCCCGCCTTCGTAAAGCGCGGCGATCGCGTATTGTTGAAACCCAATCTGCTTTTCGCCAAACCGGCGGAAATGGCGGTAACCACTCACCCGGCGCTGGTGGAAGCCGTCGCTTTGATGGTCTTGGACTGCGGAGGAATTCCCGTCATTGGCGACAGCCCCCCTATGACAAGCGCCCTCCGCGCCGCGCGCGCCTGCGGCGTCGCCGCCGCCGCCCAGCGTTGCGGCGTTGAAATTGTCGAATTCCGCCATCCCGCTTCCGTTTTCCGCCGTCAACCGATTCTTACGGCAGGCGTCGCCGTTCCCCAGATGGAAAAAAGTCTGTTGGAAATGGACGTCATTATCAACCTTCCCAAATTCAAAAGCCATCAGCAAATGCTTCTTACCTGCGCCGTTAAAAATCTCTACGGCTGCGTCGTCGCCCGCCGTAAAGCCTTTTGGCACTTCCGCCTGCGCCGGAATCCACTTCTCTTCGCCGAAATGCTTCTCGCCCTCCTGGAAAGAATCTCGCCGGAATTGACTATCGTAGATGCTGTCGTTGGCATGGAGGGAAATGGACCGGGACATGGCCAACCCAAACCGATAGGCCTAATCCTCGCCGGACGAAACGCCATTGCGATCGATCGAGTCGCCGCAGAAATCGTCAACATCCCTTGGAAGGAACATTTCGTGTTGAACGCCGCCGAACATTTGGGATTCGACGGCGTCGATCTAAAAAATATTCGAGTGGAAGGTCTTCCCTTAGATGAGGCTCGCGTGGAAGCGTTCCAAATCCCCGATCTTTCTCCCATCGGTTTTTCCATCGCTCACTTGATAAAGGGATTGATAAAGTATATTAGATATCGTCTAGTTTCCAAAACCAAAAGCGTTCATTGACTTTATTTATACTAAAATTTTACGCTTTGCTACTATTCATTACCGAATAAATCGATGTTATTATAGAGTTTAATTTCAAAATGTTTTCGCTATGCATCTGTTCGATAAGGAAATAATGGATGGGAGATAGGTTTGGATAATAATAATCGCTTCACTCAATCCATCTCCATTAACGCTATCAATTTGAGTTTTTGATTGTATTCATCCGGTGATTGACGTATGCAAGAAGGAACCATTTTGATCGTTGACGACGAGGAAATGATCCGCGATCTCCTTGTCGATATGCTTACCGAATCGGGCAACTATCGCATTTTCACAGCCGTCAATGGCAAGGAAGCTCTCGATATCGCCTTTCGGGAAGAAGTGGATTTAGTTCTGACCGACTTGCGGATGCCGGTTATGGGCGGGATGGAGTTGCTGGCGGAATTGCGCAAACGCCAGCCGGAAATCGCCGTCGTCATCCTCACCGGATTCGGACGGCGGGAAGACGTCATCGAAGCCTTGCGGCTTGGCGCTTCCAATTTTCTCATGAAGCCGCAAGAAGTGGAGATGATTAACACCATTGCTTCCAAAATTCTCCGAATGCGGTTCAAAGAGAAATTGGAACAGCGAATTTTCGATTATTTCGTAGAAGAAGATCAGCTTTACTACATTCCCAGCGATCCTAAATTCACATTGCCCCTCATCGATCTCATTACGGAAAAAATCGCCAAGATCGGCATCTGCGACCAATCCGAATTGATGAATACCCGCCTAGCGCTCGATGAAGCCCTGACCAACGCCATCGTTCACGGCAATCTGGAAATCGACTCCAACTCCAAAGGCGCCACGCTGGAAGAATTGATTCAATTCAACGAACTCGTCAAAACCAAAATCTCGCTTGAGCCATACTGTTCCCGCATCGTGAAAGTTGGCGCCCGCATGACGAAAAAAAAAGCCGTCTTTACCATCGAAGACGAAGGCAAGGGATTCGACTGGAAAGAGACCACAATCGACAAGGAAATCGACGAAATGCTCGTCAACCATGGCCGAGGATTAATTCTGATCCGTGCTTTTATGTCCCAGGTCGATTTTAACGAAAAAGGGAACCAGATTACGATGATTAAAGAAAAATCCGATTGATTCTTTAGCCTGAGTCATGACGGCCAGGATGAAAGGATAGACAGGATAGAGCGATGGCGCTTCACGGGCTTCCAGCCTGCAGTTTATCTCGTCCAGGCTAGAAGCCCGTACCACAAGAAATTGATTAATTGCCGTTTCGTCATAAAAGGTTTTTCTCTGTGAAATCCAAAATCACCCATGATATCCGTGATTCGAAATTTCGTGTAATTCGCGCCCTTTCGCGTTTTCACGATTCAAAAACGCAGTCTTAGGAATTCTATTCCCGTTTTTCGCAATTTCATAAAAACTTTCCTTTCCCCCCATCGGATGCCTTATCCGCAAATCTTGCGCAAAATGGCATTTCACGGCACTATTACTATCGTTTTTCAAAATCGCGTTTGATCTTTCGTTCCGGAAGCCAACGAAATGATTTCGCTAGGCGCTCCTAGCGGAATTCTTGCGTTACTTAATCCGGACAGAATCGTTTAAGAAACCCATGTTGTAATTATTTTTTATTCAAGCCTGTTGTTACTCCACTACTTCTCATAACAAAGGTAAGAGGAGAGCCATGATTGTTGCAGAAAATTTAAAAAAAGTATTCAGCCGCGTCACTGCCATCGACGACGTATCGTTCGAAATGGCCGAAGGGGAAATTCTCGGTTTCCTCGGACCGAACGGCGCGGGAAAGACGACGACCATGAGGATTCTCACCGGCTATTCCCCCCCCACCAGCGGGCGGGCGATCGTCGGCGGCCATGATGTGCGCACCGCGCCGCTGGAAGTGAGAAAAATCATCGGTTATCTTCCGGAAAACACCCCGCTCTACCTGGATATGGACGTCCTCAGTTATCTCGGCTTCGTCGCCCAGGTGAAAAACATCGCGCCCGGCGACCGCGCCGCTTCCATCCGCGAAGCGATGGACGAAACGGGAATTTCGGACGTAGCCCAACGCACCGTGGGAAAATTATCCAAGGGATACCGCCAGCGGGTGGGACTCGCCCAAGCCTTGTTGGGAAATCCTAAAGTGCTGATTCTCGACGAACCCACCGTCGGTCTCGATCCCAACCAGATTCGCGAAATCCGCCAGCTGATTAAAAACATGTCCGGCAAGCGCACCGTCATTTTGTCCACCCACATTTTGCCGGAAGTCAGCATGATTTGCGACCGCGTGCTCATCATTCACGAAGGCCGCATCGTGGCGTCCGACGCCGTCGGCGAACTGTCGCGGCGCCTCGCCAAATCCACCATCATCCGCCTGGTGCTGCGGGCGCCCAGCAGCGAGATCAACGACGCCCTCTCCGATTTAAAAGGCGTTCAGAAGATCGAAAGTTCCGAATTGCCGGATCGCGGATTCTGCCAGGTCATGATCGAAGCCAATCCGCAATTCGACATCCGTCCCGACATCGTCAACCGGGTCGCCGGCCGCGGTTGGCCTTTATACGAAATCCGTTCGATGGATCCCACGCTGGAAGACATCTTCGTGGAAATCATCGCCGGCGAAAATAAGGAGGCGTGAAATGAAAAACGCTTGGGCCATCTACAAACGCGAGCTGCGCGCCTACTTCTTTTCGCCTCTCGCCTACGTCATGTACGTTCTCTTCCTCGTCGTCTGCGCCGTCTTCTTTAACATGTACTTCTCCATGTACATCCGTTGGAGCCAAATGGCCATGATGCAGCGGCAGATGGGAGCGCCCCAGCTGCCCAATTATACGGAAACGGTTCTCTTGGGCATCACCGGCGTGATGACTTTCATCCTGCTCTTCATCGTTCCCATGATCTCCATGCGCCTCTTTGCGGAAGAGAAAAAACTGGGCACTCTCGAATTGCTCTTTACCTATCCGATTAAAGATATCGAAGTTTTAATGGGCAAATTCCTCGCCGCTTTGACGGTGCTTATCGGAATGCTCACTCTCACCTTCGTTTACGTCCTTCTGTCCAATATCGTTGTGGCGGATCAAACGTACATTCCCGCCGTCCTCGCATCCTACCTGGGCGTGCTTTTGGTAGGATCCGCTTTTCTTTCGCTGGGCATCTTTGCCTCGGCGTTGACGGAGAACCAGATCGTCGCCGGCATGGTTTCCTTTACCTCCCTGCTAGTGCTGTGGATGATCGGCTTCGTCGATGAAATCCAACCGAATACGTTTTTGGGTAAAATTTGCAACGAGATTTCCGTTTACGCCCATTTCGACGAATTCGGCAAGGGAGTCATCACGACGGGGCACGCCGCCTATTACATCCTCTTCTCCGTTTTCTTTCTCTTTTTCACGCTGCGCATACTCGAATCCAACCGGTGGAGGGGATAAATCATGTCATCCAAAAATAACGTTTTAGGAATTTTAGGAATCGTTCTCGCCGCTCTTGGATTGCTCGTCTGGGTTATCCGTATGGAACTGGTCGCCTACGCCGCGGCGCCGCTGGCGCTGGGCGGCGTCCTGATCCTGATTTACGCCGCTATGAACATCAATTTTCTTATGGAAAAACTCACAGGCCGCGCCGCGATGGAAGGCGCCAACATGGCTGTCTCCATCGCCGTCTTCCTGGCCATCGTGATTTTCCTGGAAATGCTTTTCGCCAATCACAGCGCCCGCTTCGATATGACGGAAGCGAAAAAATTCAGCCTGGCGGATCAGACTATCAACATGGTGAAGGGATTGAAAGAGCCGATTCACGCTTTGTTCCTTATCAATCCCCAAACTCCCCGCCAGACCGAACAGGCGAAAGACCTCCTTGCGTTATACGCCTTCTATTCGAATCAATTCACCTATGAACTGCTCGATCCGGAAAAGAATCCGGAAAAAGTGGAAAAATTGGCGCCCGTCACGTTAGGCGCCATCTACGTCAGCGCCAAGGAAGAACGCCGGGAAAAAGTCGATCCCGTCAACGAAAATACGCTTACCAACGCCTTGATGAAACTGATCAAAACCAGCCAGAAAGTGATCTATTTCACGACGGGCCATACCGAACGCTCCATTTCCAGCGAAGAGGAGGAAGGCATCAGCGGCATCAAGCAATTGATCGAAGAAGAAGGCTACAAAGTGCAAGAGCTGCAACTCTTCAATACCGGCGAAGTTCCCAACGACGCCGCCATGGTCGTCATCGTCCGCCCCAAGACGCCCTTCTTCGAACCGGAAATCACCGCCCTGCAGAACTATCTGAGTTATGGAGGCAAACTCATCGCCCTCATCGATCCGGAAACAAACTCCGGGTTGGAAAAGTTCCTGGACGAGAATTACGGCGTGGTTTTGGGCAACGATTGGATCGTGGAAAACAATAAAATGCTGCAACTCTTCGGCGGCAGCCCCATCGCTCCGCTCATCGCCGAACTGGGCGATCACGAAATCACTCGCGCCTTCGGCAACTCGGTTCCGGGCATCGTTTTTCCCATCGTCCGCAGCGTCACCCCGAAATCGCCCCTGCCGGAGGGCGTAAACGTTACGGAACTGGTTAAAACCAGCAAGATGAGCTGGGCGGAAACGAATATCAAGAAGTTGATGGATGAGAAGCAGGCGTTATTGGATGAGGGCGAGGACAAAGCCGGTCCCGTCGCCATCGCCGTCGCCGTCACCATGCCCGCCAAAGTGAAAATCGCCGAAGTCACGGAAGAGAAAAAGACGGATGCCGAAAATCCCGAGGAGAAAAAGGAAGAGCCGGAAACCCGCCTCATCGTCTTCGGCGATTCCGACTTTATCAACAATCAGCAATACATGCGCGGCTTGGATTTATTAATGAATTCCCTCAACTGGCTTAGCAAGCAGGAAGACATGATTTCCATTCGCCCCAAGGACGATAAGGGGGAAGCCATCATTGTCACGCCGGTTCAAGCCAATCTCGTCTTCTATACCTCCCTCGTCGCTCTGCCGAGTTGCGTCGCCATTTTCGGCTTCGTAATTTGCCTGATGAAGCGATTCCGCGGTTGAAAGGAGAAGGATGAATGAAACGCAATCTCGTTCTGCTCGTTATCGCCGCCGTTATCGCCTTGCTCTATTTTTGGGATGTGAAACGGCAAGAACAAAAAAAAGAATTGGAAGAAAAAGATAAAGAGATTATCGCCTTGAAACAAGACGAGGTGAAAGAAATCTCCATCGTCAACAAGGAAGGAACTTTCAAGGCCGTCATGGACGGAGAAAATTGGCGTATGGTGCAGCCGTTCGAAACCGGCGGCGATAAAAGCGCCTGGGACAACATCGCCCGCAGCATCACCGACGGCCAAAAACAGCGCGTCATCGACGAAAATCCCAAAGACATCGGCGTCTTCGGCCTCAAGGAACCCACGCTGCAAGTTACGGTCTCCGGCGTCAACGGCGCCACGGCTTCTACGCTCCTTTTTGGGAAAGCCACTCCCACATCCGGAAAGTATTACGCCTTGGTGAAAGGAAGCAGCGAAGTCGTTACCGTCTACAGCAGCATGTATACCAGCGGTGACAAGAAACTCTTCGACCTGCGCGACAAAACCATCGTCGATATCGACGCGGCGAAAGTCCAACGGTTCGAAGTCGATCAACCCGGCCTAAAACTCAAAGCCGACCGCAAAGGCGAAGACGAATGGACGATCACCGAACCCGTTCTAGCCCGCGCCGATTCCACGAAGATTCAAGACATGCTTAGCAAAATCAAAAACGGCAAGATCAAGCAATTCATCGACGAGCATCCCGACAACTTGGCCGCCTACGAACTGGTGCAACCCGCCACCCGCCTGGTTTTCTGGACAGGCGAAAAGGCCAACGAATCCAGCTGGTCGTCCCGCGCTCTGCTCATTGGTTGCACCAGTACAACTGATAACGTATACGCCATGCGCGAAGGCCAGAAAAACGTCTTCGCCATCGATCCCAAAGACTTGGATAAAGTGCCCTACGACGTCCTTTCCCTGCGCATGAAGAAAATTTCTTCCCTGCGTTCGTGGGATATCAAAAACGTAAAGGTTTCCGCCGCCAGCGAAACCATTTTCGAAGCTACTAAATCCAGCGGCGATTGGTATCTGCTGCCCAAAGAAGAAGGCGGAAAACTGGCGAAAGCGGAATATTCCCCCATGATGGATTTCGTGCGGGAAGCCGTCGATCTGGAAATCGCACAATTTTTGGATGACGCAACGAAAACCGCCGATCTCAGCCAACCCGTTCTTACGATAGAACTCAAGACGGACGCCAAAAGCGAAACGATCGCGCTGGCGGGACCCAAACCCTCCAGCGACGGGATTTCTTATTACTTCGGCATGAGAAAAGAACCGGATGAGGTTTACGCTTTAAATCAGGATAAAGTGGAAAAAATCATCCAAATGGCGCACAGCGTAAAAGCGGAAGAGACGCCAACCCCCACGCCGGAACCGGAAAAAAAGGCGGAAAGTACGCCGAAAAAAGAATAACTTCCCTTTTTTTAAACAAGAACAGCCCGTCTTGAATGCCAGGGCGGGCTGTTTTTTTATTTATTCCCGGTAGGAATGAATTACGCGATAAACGGATTCCAAGTTTTGCGGAATCTTGGACGCGGTTTTATCGAAACGCTCGACGTAGCGTTCATGAGCTTCTGCAATGGGTTCGACGGAGTCGACTGGGATGGAAATATGGCTCAAGGCGTCGGCAATGTCCCGATAGACGCCGCCTCCGATGCCCGCCAATATAGCGGCGCCGAGCATAGTGGCTTCCACGTCTTGCAATACATCCAAACTCCTGCCGCACATATCCGCCTTCATCTGCATCCAGAAAGGATTCTTTTGCCCGCCGCCCGCCGCGCGGATCGATTCCGCCTTCACGCCCAGACTCTGCTCGATGGCGCCAATCTGTTGATAGGTTTGATAGGACAAACCCTCGAATAGGGCGCGGGCGATGTCCCGGCGGTCGGTTTGCGTGTTGATTCCCAAAATCGTCCCCAGCGGATCGTAAGCTTGCGACGGCCCCATGCCGCGCACGAAGGCGGGCAGGAGATAGACGTTGTTGGCGCCGAGCGGCGCTTCCGCCGCTTCTTTGATGAGAACGTCGTAGGACGAACATTCTCGATAGAACTGGTTGCGCACCCATTCGATAACGCCTCCCGCGATCATCAGCGCCTGGCAGTTCCACCACCCCGGAGCGGCGTGGCATTCCCAATCCAAACCGTGGGAAAAATCCGCATCCGACGGGCGGCAGAAATCGGTAACGGCCATCAAGATTTCCCACGTCCCGTTGATGTCCAGAAATGTTTCCTTGCTGTGAATGCCGGAGCCGATGACGGCCAGTTCCGTATCATGTCCGCCGGTAGCGACGACGGTCCCGGCGGGAATGCCGCTCGTCTCGGCGGCCGCCTTCGTCACCTCGCCGACGCGGGCGCCGGAATCGTGCAGCGGACTCAAAAAATGCGCGGGAATCCCCACTTTCGCCAGCATCTCTTCCGCCCAAGTTCGCTTAGGCAGATCGAGACACATCATCGTGGAAGCGATAGTGAGTTCGGTGGAGAACTGGCCTGTAAGGCGATAAACGATGTAGTCCTGCACATGCAGCCAATAAGCGGCTTGTTCCAAAACTTGCGGTTGATTCTCTTGCAGCCAGAGAAAGCGATTAAGCGTGTTGATGGAATAATTATGATAGCCGGTGGTTTGATAAATCGCCTTCCGCCCCAATATTTCGCTGACTTTTTCCGCCTGCGCCGCCGTGCGCCCGCAATGCCAGCTGATGCAGGGATAGAGTTGCTTCTCTTCCTTGGACATAGGAACGCCATCGGCGCCGAATCCGGTTACGGCGACGCCTCGCACTTCCGGCGCTCCGCCTAATTCGCTCATTACTTTTTTCGAGCAGCCGCAGATGGAGTTCCATATTTCCTCCACATCCCAAATGCGCCATTCCGGCGGCGCATCGGGCTGCGGTTTGGGCGCATTGGGTGCGCTGGCGGATGTCAATAATTTGCCGTCCAAAGAGAAAGCGCCGGTTTTCACGCTGGTGGCGCCGATATCGATCGCAAGCAAAATCGCAGAATTCGACATGTTCATCACCTCATTCTTCCATCGAAATCAATCCGGAAAAGTATGAAATATCCATGAAAATATGGCAAGGAGGGGGGATAACGCTGGAGAATTAATTCCAAATTACGTTGGAGAAATCGATCGCTCATCGCGGCGATTCAAAGCCAGCCGGATTTCGCTGCTTACTTCTTCGTCTTTTTCATCCGGCAAGGCCGCCGCTAAACCATCGAATGCCTCATCGCCGCCGATTTCGCCCAAAGCCCAAGCGGCGTGCGCACGAATAGACGGCTCTGGATCGCGCAATGCATCAAGTAGAACTGGAACTGCGCGTCGATCGCGGCGGTTGCCTAAAGCCGCCGCCGCGTTGCGCAGCAGACCCCGCCGCTTGGCGCGCAAGATGGGGCTGCCTTTAAACCGTTGGCGAAACGCTTCCTCATCCAGCCTCATAATCTCAAGCAAATCGATGATTCGCCACTCCTGACGCGGTTGGAATCGCGGCTCTGCGCAGGGCTTGGCGAAACGGTTCCAAGGACACGCTTCAAGACAGAGATCGCAGCCGAAAATCCACTGGCCGAGTTGAGGACGCATTTCCAAGGGAATGCTTCCCTTCAATTCGATCGTCAAATAAGAGATGCACTTGCGGGCGTCGAGCGAATAGGGTTCAGAAAAAGCATTCGTAGGACAGGCGTCAAGACAACGCCGGCACGTTCCGCAATGCGAAGTAGTAGGAAAATCCAGCTCCAGCGGCAACGTCGTCAACACTGCGCCTAGAAAAAACCATCCCCCCGAATCGCGGTTGAGCAAATTAGTATGTTTGCCCACCCAGCCGATTCCCGCCTGCGCGGCAAAATCCCTTTCCAACAACGGCGCGGAATCGACGCAAACGCGCGTCCGATGGGCGCCGTCCGTCCGTTCGGCGATATGATCGGCGATTTTCTGCAAACCATCTCTCATTACCCCATGATAATCTTCGCTCCAGGCGTAGCGGGATACGGAACCGATAAATGCCGCGTCCGGGTCTTCATATTTTTCAGAAATTAAATACCGCTTGGCAACGGTAATAACGCTTTTCGTTCCTTCTAAAAGCAGGGAAAGATTCCGCCGCTCCTCGCAACGTTTCACCAAATAAGCCATCTCTCCATGAAATCCCCGCCGAATCCAATCCGCAAAATGATTCCACGTCAGCGGTTCGGCGGATGCGATCCCCACGGCGTCGAAACCCGCTTTTAGCGCGAAGGATTTCAATTCTTCTTTGGTCATGCTTTCTCTTATTCAAACTCGCATTTAGATCGTTACTCTTATTGAATCGCGAAAACACAATAAAAAAAGAAACCACAGAAAAATCAGAAGAAACGGTTGAATCAACGATTGGCGACATGTAAAGGATTTTCAGTGGAATCCAATAGAATCCGCGCTATCCGTGATTCAATAATTTCGTGGAATTCGAGCCTTTTCGCGTCTTCGCGATTCAAAAACGCAACGAAAAAAAGGGCGGTTCCAACGCCGCCCTTTTTTCTATCGAACGTCCCGAATGCAATTTTCAAGAAAAGGCCAATCCCGCCGCGCCGACGGTTCCCGCCTCTTCCCCCAGCTGCGCTCGCACGATCGGCGTTGCGTAGTGGGAATGGAAAAACACGCGCCAGGCGATTTCGCGCCGCGCATGATCGAACAGCATATCCCCCATATTCGAAGCGCCGCCCCCAATGCAGATGATTTCCGGATTGAAGCATACGATAAACGTAGCGAGGCCGATGCCGAGATATTTGCCCGCGCGCGCGATGGCGCTCAACGCCACTTCGTCCCCTTTCAAGGCCGCTTCATGCACCATTTTCGCCGTAACTTTCCCTTCGGAATCCGCCATTTCTTTTAGCAGCGAGGGAACATGTTCGACGCGAATGCGCTCCGAGGCGTATTTCCCAATGGCGTTGGCGGATGTATAGGCCTCCAGGCAGCCTTCATTGCCGCAGCAGCAGACGTTGCCCCCTACATGGACGAGAATATGGCCCAACTCCCCCCCGAAGCCGCAAAAACCGTGATATACTTTGCCTTCGCTGACGATGCCGCCGCCTACGCCCGTGCCCAGAGTAAGCACCAACACTACTTTTTTACCCCGTCCCGCGCCGAACAACGCCTCCGCCAAGGCGCAGACGTTGGCGTCGTTATCCACCCACGTGTGGAGACCGAAGCGTTCCAGGAAAATTTCCCGCACATTGATCCAATAGTCCCAATCGGGAATATTGACGGGGCGGGTAATGGCGCCCTTCTCGTGATCGATCAAGCCGGGGCTGCCGACGCCGATGCCCAGCAAATCGCCTCGTCTTCCCTCCATCTCCTTCGAATCGAGTATTTCCTGAATCAAATCGCCGATGCGGTCTACGACTTTGCGCCCGCCCACTTGCGCTTCCGTCGCTTTTTTATAGCGTCCTAAAAGGGTTCCGTCTTCCGCGACCAAGCCCGCTTTAATATCCGTTCCTCCAAGATCGATGCCGATAGCTACCCGAGTCATGATGCCGCCTTTCCAAAGGAAAAAATTACAAAAAATTTATTTTATGCTTGTTTAAAGAATATTTCTATATGCGCGCTTATCCATTCTGATTGCGTTTATCGATAATTCGTTCCCTGCCATGCAGACTCATGGGTTCCACCAAACGGACCATAGGGCGAATTCTCAATCTTTCGAATAATGCTTCTTCGATATTTCCGCGCAACGATTCCAGCGTCTTGATGCGATCCTGAAAAATTTCCGGCGTCACTTCGACATCAAGTTCGATGCGGTCTGTCGTTTCTTCCCGCAGAATCGTCAGAGAATAATTCGCCGTAACGTGCTCGACGCGCGAAAGGACATGACCGATTTCGGAGGGGAGAAACTCCGTCCCCTCCACCACTAGGAGATCGTCGGTGCGGGACGCGACGCTTTCCATTCTCAGAAACGTGCGCCCGCAAGCGCACGCTTCCCCATACAAGCAAGTAATATCGCCGGTGCGGTATCGAATGAGGGGAAAGGCCTCTTTGGTCAGCGTCGTCAGAACCAGTTCGCCCCGTTCGCCTTCTGGCAGCCGCTCTCCGGTTTCGGGATGGACGATTTCGGCGAGGAAATGATCTTCGTTGAGATGGAGGCCGTTTTTTTGGCCGCATTCGTAAGCAACTCCGGGAGAACAGATTTCGGGAACGCCGTATTGAATAAAAACGTTGACCTGCAAATTCTCTTCAATCTGCTTGCGCACGTTCTGAGAAAGGCGTTCGCCCACGAGCACGACGGTATGAAGGAACAGCGATTTGGGATCGACGCCGCGCTCGCGCATGTAGCGAATAATATGAATCGCCCGGGTGGGAGTGCAGATGAGCACCGTCGTGCGGTAATTTCTCATGATCTCGATTTGATCGGAAATGGGGCAGTTGTAAAGAGGAGTAACGCAGGCGCCCAATTGTTCGGCGCCGTAATGAGCTACCACCGCGCCGGGGAATAACAAGTAATCGAGATACACTTGAACCAGATCGTTAGGCGACATTTCCGCCGCCGCAAAACTGCGCGCTTTTAATTCCGTCCAAACCAGCACGTCTTTTTTCGTATAGCCGATCACTACCGGATCGCCATAGCCGGGCGCGCTGGGATGCAGCCGGACTACCTCGCGCAAGGGAACGGCGAACATGCCATAAGGATGATTCGCCGCCAACGTCTGACGATCGATAAGAGGGAGCCTGACCAAATCGCCGAGAGAACGTAAGTCGCTGGGAAGAATTTTCTCTTGGCTGAACCAATTCCGATAAAAAGCGACGTTGCGAATGACCCGGTTCAGGATGGCCTGCAAACGCTCCAATTGCAGCTGCTCCAATTCCTCGCGGCTCATGGTTTCACGATCGATTTCCAGAATAGGCATGGCGCACCTCGACAATTCCGCCTTGTTTACTCATGTTACGCATAACCATTCCATCGCCCTTTGGGAGAGGGGTAGGGTGAGGGTAGTAAATTCAATCACAACATGAGTTATTTATTCCCAAATCTCTTGATAGTAATCGTAGGATGGATCACATCGTTTAACCCATCAATTACTCCTCTATGAAATTATGATGAGTCAAAAAACGCGACCCATCCTATTTTTTTCATGCTATCGTCAAAAACATTTCCTTGGAAAGGAAGTTCATCATTCATCATTCATCATTCATCATTCATCATTCATCACTTATCGATCATTCCCATATCTCTTGATAACCCTTGCCTAAATAAGCGCGTTCGATTTCGCGATTCTGCTTCAAGTCCCGGCAATCGCCTTCCATGACCACCAATCCCGTTTCGATGACGTACCCCCGGTCGGCCAAATCCAGCGCCATCCGCGCATTCTGCTCCACGAGCAAAACGGTCAATCCCTGGCGGCGCAGAAGATCGATCGTCTGAAAGATTTCCTCCACGATTCGAGGCGCCAAGCCCATCGAAGGTTCGTCTAAGAGAATCATTTTCGGGTCTGACATCAGCGAGCGCGCAATAGCCAGCATCTGTTGTTCGCCGCCGCTCAACGTGCCCGCTAGCTGTTCTTCCCGTTCCTTGAGAAGAGGAAACAAATCGAAAACGAAAGCCAGGCGTTCGTTAAACCGTTCCTTGGCCGTGCGGCTATTATTGTGATAATGATACGAACCTAATAGCAAATTATCCATCACGGAGAGCGAAGCGAACAATTGCCTTCCTTCCGGCACGAGCGACGCGCCGCGCTGCACCGTCTGCATGGGGGAAAGACGGGCGATGTTGCGCCCGTCGAAACGGATTTCGCCTTGCCTCGGCGGGATCAATCCCGCGATGGTGTTGAGAAGCGTGCTCTTCCCCGCCCCGTTGGCGCCGATGAGAGTAACGATTTCCTTTTCTCGCACGTGAAAGGAGACGCCCTTGATGATCTCCACGCGCCCAATGCAGCTGACGAGATTGGCCACTTGCAGCACCTAGGTTTTCTCCTTTCCCAGGTAGGCGGCGATGACGTCCGGATTGTTCCGAATATCGCGCGGCGCGCCTTCGGCAATCTTCGCTCCGTGATTCAAAACGCAGATTTCATCGCAGATATTCATCACTAACGACATATCGTGTTCGATGACCAGTACCGTTATTCCCGCCTGGCGAATCTTGCGGATCAGATCGCCCATGTCCTCCGTCTCGCGGATATTGAGTCCGGCGGCGGGTTCGTCCAGCAGGATCAATTTCGGCTCTGTGGCCAAAGCGCGGGCGATTTCCGTTTTGCGTTGGATTACGAAAGGAAGATCGCCTGGCAGCGAGTCGTAATGGCCGATCACGCCGGCGAACGCAAGCCATTCCCGCGCTTCCTCGGCGGCGCGCCGCTCCTCGGCGCGGGCGAACGGCGTTTTGAAGGCGGCTCGCAACAATCCCGTCTTCGTCCGGCAATGGCGTCCCGCCATGACGTTTTCGAGAATTGTCATGTTGGGAAAAATCTGCGCTGTTTGAAAAGTGCGGGAAATTCCCAGGAAAGCGACAATATGAGGCTTCTTTCCAAACAGACTTCGTCCCAATAACGAAATCGTCCCGGCGCTGGGCGGAATCACGGAACTGATAAGATTGAATATTGTCGTTTTTCCCGCGCCGTTGGGACCGATGATGCCCTTAATGCAGCCGGGAGCGACGTCGAAACTCACTCCCGATACGGCCGTCAAGCCGCCAAAGCGCCGCGTTACGTTCGCAAGGGATAGAAGCGCATCCGCCATCGATCAAGCGGCCTCTCTCCGAATGGAATCGATCCCGCTGCGCAACCGCGCGACGGCCGATTGCAGCGCGCCGAAAATCCCGCCCGGGGAAAAGATCATAATCACCATAAGAACCAGCCCGTAAATTAATATGTCGTAATCCTTGAATACGCGCAAATACTGCGGCAATACTCTCATTAGAAAGGCGCCGAGAACCGCGCCCCATAGGCTGTTCATTCCCCCCACGGCGACCATGACGACCAGCATGACGGATACTTTCAGCGAGCAGCATTGGGGACTGATAAACGTTACGTAATGAGCATAAAAACTGCCCGCCAGCGACGCCAAGGCGGCGCTCAGAACGAAGACTTGGATTTTGTAGATCGTCGCATCCACTCCCATCGCGTTGGCGGCTAATTCTCCGCCGTGGATGGAACGCAGCGCTCTTCCCACTCGCGAATGGATGATATTCAACGCCAGGATCATGACGCACGCCGCCGCCGTCCACACGAAGACGTAATATTTCAAATTCGTGTCGAGACGAATAAAGCCGAGCGAGAGATTGGGAATTTCGCCGAATCCGGAAGGCCCTCCCGTAAGGTTGATCTCCGCCGTTAACGCGATAACGACGATTTCGCCAAAAGCGAGCGTAGCCATCGCCAGATAATGTCCATGAAGACGAAGCGAGGGAATGCCGATCAATAAAGCGACGGCGCTCGTCAGCAGCAAAGCGAGGATCATGGCCAGCCAAGGATTCCATCCCAGCTGAGTCGTCATCAAGCCGGAAGCATAAGCGCCCAGCCCGATAAAAGCGCCGTGGCCCAAGGAAATTTGACCGGCGTATCCCATCAACAGGCTTAATCCAATGGTCACCAGGCTGTCAATGCCTACGAAAATCAATATGGTCAGCCAATAAGAGTTGACGAGTTTCAATTGGATCAAAAGCGGTATGGCGGCGATAACGGCCGCAAAAAACAATAACGATAAAATATTATGTTTCCCCATTACGAGTATCCAAACATAGAAAATCTCAACAAGAAATCGATTCCCGATTAAAATTTCTTCAATTTCGCCGTCTCGGCGCTGCCAAGAATCCCGCTGGGACGGACGAAGAGAATCAGCAGCAACACGAATAAAGCGATGGCGTCCTTATAGCCGGAAGAGATCAATCCAGCGCCCAAAGATTCCAGAATACCGATCATGAATCCGGCGATAACGGCCCCCGCGCTGTTGCCCAATCCTCCCAGCACGGCGGCGGCGAATCCCTTCAAAGCGAGGCCGAAGCCGCGATCGTAATCCATCAGGGCGATGGGCGTAATAATGATTCCCGCGACGGCCCCGATTCCGGCGCTCAAAACGAAGGAGAAAAAGACCATACGCCCGGCGTCGATGCCCACGAGAGCGGCGGAAACGCGGTTGTCCGCGCAGGCGCGCATGGCTTTTCCCGCCAGAGTATAGCGAAAGAACGCCGTAAGCAGAATCACCGTAATGAACGTGACGCCTAAAATCCATAACGTTTGCGGCAAGATAGTCGCCCCGCCGGGCAAACGAATCGGTTGTTCGCCGGAAAAATGCGGCAGAAAGAAAGTCTCTTTTCCCCAAACGAACATGGCGATTCCCTTAAGAACGATGGAACCGCCGATCGTAACGATAATCAACGTCAAGACGCTGGCGTTGCGCATGGGATTGATCGCCAGGCGCTCGAAAATCCCCCCAATGGCGGCTACCAGGAAAGCGGCCAAAAAGAAACCGATATACATAGGAAGGCCCAGCGTGTTAGTAAGGGTGACCATGACTAGTCCGCCCAGCATGACGAATTCGCCTTGGGCGAAATTGATGATGCCGGTGGCGTTATAAATGATGTTGAAGCCGATGGCGACCATAGCGTAGATGCCGCCGATGCTGACGCCGGTTACAAGATATTGAATAATCTGGTTAGATAGGCTGATTTCCATAAAAACAACGCTCGATCGCGATGGGCGGCAAGAGCAAGGTTATTTCTGCCCTTGAGATAGCCCAATACTGAAAGGCTCTATATCGATTTCGAATGAAAATATTCTTCATTTCGATTTTATTCTTATAACCACATGTTACGCAGCCTGGGAGCGCGGGCGTCTCGCCCGCAGGTTGGAGCAGCCAATCCAACGCAGAACATAGATTTTATTTTCGGTGCGTTTTCGAATCACGAAACCACGAAATTGCACGAATGCCACGAAATTTTAAATCACGGATATCACAGATTCTTTGGGATTCCACTGAAAAATCCTTTTCGCGGCGCATTTCCTTGCGTCATGCAATTTTATGTTTTTTTCGTGTTTTCCTTAATCTTTCGAGTTTTCGTGATTCTATCGACGATCCTAATTTCGCCTTAATGTTTTTCATTGAGCGTAACATGAGTTATAACGAATAAAAACAGGGGCGGTGAGGACGCCGCCCCTGCCCAAGTCTCTTTTTCGCCGTCCCCAAAAACGCTATTGCAGTAAAACGAACTTGCCGCCTTTCACGGTAATCAATTCGAATGCGTCGTCGCCTAGCCCCGTATGATCTTCAGGAGTCATGTTGAAGACGCCGGCGGTTCCTACGAAGTTTTGGATTTTTTCCAATTGATCGCGAATAGCCGCTTTATCCGTTCCCACTGTTTTGATCGCTTCCACGAGTAGCATCAGAGCATCATAAGCATGGCCGCCGAACGTGCTCACTTCGCCGCCGTACTTGGCTTCGTAATCCTTCTTATACTCCAAAAGAAACGCTTTGCGCGGATACGTTTCCGGCAGTTGATCCGCAACCAGCAAAGCGCCGGCGGGGAAGATGATTCCTTCCGCCGCATCTCCCGCCGCATTCGCGAAAGCGATATTGCCGAAACCGTGGCTTTGATATAGCGGAATCGTCATGCCCAGCTGCTTCATGTTCTTCGGCACGATGCTCTGGCCTGGAACGATAGACCAGTTGATGACGGCTTGCGCGTCGGTTCCTTTAATCTTCGTTAACTGAGCCGTCATATCCGTATCGGGAGGATTGTACGTTTCATCGGCGACGATAGTAATGCCCATCGTCGGCGCCAGCCGCAATAGTTGGTCGCGGCCTTCCTTGCCGAAGCCGGTGGTTCCCGTGATAATGGCCACTTTCGTAATACCCGCCGTTTTCATGTGATTGAAAATCTGAATGGCGGTGGAACTGTTCTTTTGCGGCGTCTTGAAAATCCATTTCCTTTCCGCAATCGGTTCGACGATGGAATCGGCGGCGGCGCAGGAAATGAGCGGCGTTTCGTTTTTCTGCATAATCGGGATGACCGCCATGCTGGGACCGCTGCGCGTAGGACCGATGATGGCGCAAACGCCGTCCTTTTCGAGCAGTTTATTAACGGCTTCCACGGCTTTTTGTTCGGCGCCTTCGGTGTCTTCGATGATGACTTCCAAAGTCCGGCCGTTCACGCCGCCGCTGGCGTTGATCTTTTCCACCAGCATCTCGACGGTATTCCGCTCCGGTTCGCCCAGCTTCGAAGCCGGTCCCGTAATTCCGAAAATGGCGCCGATCTTAATCGGCCCCGTTTCGGCGGCCGGTTCTTCTTTGACCGTTTCCGGCGCCGGCGCTTCTTTTTCCGCCTTGACGGCTACTTCCGTCTCTTCCCCGTGATGCCCGCAGCCGGCGGCGAACAATAAGACGATTAATAATAGTGGAATCAAACCCTTTTTCATCATCCTCTTCTCCTTCCCCTGTAGGGAAGGGGCGGCTCTGCAAGAACCGCCCCTCCAAATGGTTGCTCCATTTAGAACTTGTACATCAACTCGATGCGCGCATAGAAAGCATCATCCGCATCGGGACCGTAAAAATCTCCCGGCGCAAACCATTCCCCAAGGAAATGGCCGCTCAAATTGTCGGTGAAGACATATTGCGTAAGCCATTGCAAGTTGTGACCGCGTTCGTCTCCGCCGCCGGGGCCAATGCTCTCTTCCGCCAGGTAGTAGAGATAACGCAAAGACTGCGTCAATCGATCCGTAGGTTTCACGGTAATCATCGCTTCGGGAATAATCATGTTCGACCACATTCCCACTTCGGGATCGTTGCCGCGCGTGGCGAACTTGAAGCCGTCGTAAAGAGTATAGACGTACAGTTCGCTGTATTTGGGCCATTGGGCGTAAAAATCGTCCCAGCCTTCGTAATCTTCCGTTGAGGGATCGTCGCCGGAGAAATAGGTTACGCCCGCTTTGAAACTGGGTTTCCACGGAACGGCGTTGAATGTCAGCGTTCCATTGATGTACCCGCCCCAAGCGTCTCGATCGACGTCATTAGCGGCGTTGCGGCTATATCCCGAAGACGTAGCTGCCAGATTCGCATAATCCAAAACCGGCGAACCCGTGAATTCAACCTGACCGAATTCCTTGCCGCCTTCCGCCGCCAGCGCCAGCGTTACGTCGGTCGCGATATCGGTTTTGTAAGTCGCTCTCATACCGACGAGATATGTTTGTTCTCTGGGCGATGGATCGTAAGGGCTGAAAGGATAAGAAACCGTACCGGGAGCGCCGGTAATATTCGCGCGGGCTCTTTTGCTTCGAGACAAGAAGTAAGGTTCAAGCCCAAGTCCTTCGACCTGATCGAACGTTAATTTGTTGTAAATTCCATAAAGGTCTTCATCATCGGCGAGTTGGGAATTCAATTCCACCATTTTGGCGAAAAGAAGATCGGTGGCGCCCAAATCGTGATTCACCGTCAATTTGGCGGCGTCAAAAGAGATGGTCTGCGATCCATCTTGGGGCGTGCCGTCCAAAACGACGAAGCCTTCGCCGTAAATCAGGTCCTGACGGCCTATGCGGAGATTGACGCCAGAGCCGTAAATATCTTTCCATTCGCCCCAGGCGTTGTCGAACATGGCGTCTTTGCCTTCGACGTCGTATCCAAAGTGCTCATTGTCCTGGCCGTAGACCCATTCCTTGGTCATGCGGATATAGGCTTCCATATTGTCCGCTGGCTTCCAGTCCAAGAAGACGCGGGGGCGGAAACGGATGACTTCGCGCGAATCTTCGGTAGCGCCATCATCGTTATAATCCCACACATTGTCGAAATATTCGGGACGGAAGCGTATATCTCCGCCCACTTGCAACGTGCCTTTGCCCAGCAGTGTCATGCCGGCCGGTTTTTCCGGTTCGGCGGGTTTGGCCGCCTCCGCCGCTTTTTCTTTTTCTTCTTCTTCTTTTTCCGCTTGCAACAAAGTTTTAAGTTCGGTTAGCTGCTGTTCGAGTTGTTTTACCCGCTGTTCGAGGTCGCCCGTATTCTCCGCCGCTTGCAATGGGACGAAACCCAACAAGACAAAACAGAGAGCGAATGGAATCGTCTGAATAAGAGGACGTCTAATCATAAAAAACCTCCCCATCCCTTTTTTTAAGTTTTTTTTTACAGCATTCCCAATAATAAAATCAACGTTTCGGGTTTCCATCCGAAAAAAACAATCGTATTTCACCCCCTTTCATTTTATTTGTTCGTTACATCTCCCAAAAACATAAAACGTTGATTTCATAATTGTCCATTCATAAAACGTAAGAAAAAGAATCGTTGGCGCCCATGGAAAAATTCGGCGTGACCGCCGTTTGCCGCTACTAACCTAAGTCATCTCTCGCAAATATTCAATATCCCTATAATCAAATACATCGATATTTTTCGGTTTGAATGAATTCTTCATTTTCCCGAGCCGTTCTCGTTGCGGTAATCGAACACCCGTTTCGACTTTCCCGCCGTTCGTTCGATGGATTTCGGCTCCACGAATACGATTTTCGGCGTTAGGTTCAAACGTTTTTGCAAGTGAGAGACGACTTTGCGCTCGAAAAAGTGCATTTCCTTCATCTGATCCGTAAAAAGAGCTTCTTCCAATTCCACGCGGACTTCCATTTCGTCCAAGGCGCCGCGCTTGCGCAAGATGATCTGGTAATGAGGCTCGATGCCTTCCACCTCCAGCAGCGCCTCTTCCACTTGGGAGGGATAAACGTTCACGCCGCGTATGATAAGCATATCGTCCGTCCGTCCCATGACTTTGACCATGCGGGGAAAAGTCCGCCCGCAAGGGCATGGCTCCGGCATCAGGCGAGTGATGTCCCGGGTGCGATAACGCAGCACCGGCATGGCCTCCTTGGTAATTGTGGTGATGACTAATTCTCCTTCCACGCCGAAAGGAACCGGTTCGCAGGTTTCGGGATGGATGATTTCGGTGATAAAATGATCTTCGAAGATATGCAATCCGTTCTGTTCCAGGCATTCGCCCGCCACGCCCGGCCCCATCACTTCCGAAAGGCCGTAGTTGTCCGTAGCGAGAATTCCCAGGCTTTTTTGAATCTGGACCCGCATGTTTTCCGTCCACGGCTCGCCGCCAAAAAGGCCGAAGCGCAAGGAAAGATCTTTGGATTCGACGCCCATCTCCCGCAATATCTCGCCCAAATGAAGAGCGTAGGAGGGAGTGCAAACCAACGCCGTAGCCCCGAAATCCTTCATGATTTGAATCTGTCGCTCCGAGTTGCCGCTGGATATGGGGATGACGGCGGCCCCCAATTTTTCCGCGCCGTAATGCAAGCCGAATCCGCCGGTGAAAAGGCCGTATCCGAAAGCGATCTGGACGATATCCTTTTCCGTCACGCCTCCCGCCATCAGCAAACGGGCTACCAATTCGGACCAGGTATCGAGGTCTTTGCGGCTATAGGGAACCACCGTGGGTTTGCCCGTCGTTCCCGACGAAGCATGAATGCGCACCACCTTCTCCATCGGCGTAGCTAATAAACCGTAGGGGTAGTGTTCGCGTAGATCGTCTTTCGTTGTGAAGGGGATGCGGCGAAGATCGTCCAGGCTGCGGATGGAATCCGGCGTTACGCTTGCATTCTTCAGGCGGTTACGGTAAAAGGGTACGTTCTCGATCAGGCGGCTGACGGTGTTGACGAGACGCTTCAACTGAAGGGCGCGCGTCGCTTCTTCAGGAAGGCATTCGAATTCGGGATTCCACACCCGATTCGGTTCGCATAATGGGATTTTACTGTCCATCCTCGCTTAAGGCTCCTAAACGGCGATGTCGATTGTTCTTAAGATAAAGCCCAGGATTTATTAAAGTTTGTAGAGTTCCTCGCCGCTTAAGATGCGCAATCCATTCGCCTGAATCACTTTGACGGCATGATCCGCATCTTCGAAACGGAAGATTAATATCGCTTTCTCTCCGGATCGCTCGACAAAGCCATAGAGATATTCCACGTTCACATTTTCCTTGCCTAAAAGATCGAGCACGCGGCAAAGGCTGCCGGGAGCATCGGGAATTTCGAGGGCGACGACTTCCGTATCCAAGGCCGTGAATTTATTGTCGCGCAGTATTTTCAACGCTTCGTCGACGTTGTTGACGATCAGCCGCACGATTCCGAAATCGTGCGTATCCGCCAGGGTGACGGCGCGGATATTGATGTTTCCGTCTCTCAACAGCGTTGCCACTTCGGCCACCCGTCCCGTCCGGTTTTCCACAAAAACGGAGATTTGACGCAATTTCATTTCATGACTCCTTCATTTCCCTTTTCACGCCCCATTCTGCAACCGGCGATCCAACACTCGTTTGGCTTTGCCCATGCTGCGCTCGATGGTTTTCGGTTCGACGAGCTGGATGCGCGCGCCGATGCCTAATATCGACTCGATCTGTTTTTGGATGCGGTCTTGCAACTCCTCCAGCCGTCTCACCTCATCGGAAAAGATTTTTTCCTCGACTTCCACCTGCACGGTCAATTCGTCCAACGCGCCGCGTTTGTCGACGATGATGAGATAATGCGGCTCCACCCCCTGGGTTTGGAAAAGAACCTCTTCAATCTGCGAAGGAAAGACATTGACGCCCCGGATGATGAGCATATCGTCCGTCCGCCCGGTGATGCGTTCCATGCGAATATGCGTCCGCCCGCAGGGGCAGGGTTCGGCATGCAGGCAACTGAGATCGCGAGTGCGGAAGCGGATAACGGGAAAGGCGGCTTTCGTCAGACAGGTAAATACGAGTTCGCCTTTTTCGCCCGGCGGCAGCGGCGCCCCCGTGGCGGGATTGATGATTTCGGGATAGAAATGGTCGTCGAAGACATGCAGGCAATTTTGCTCTTCGCATTCGCTGGCGACTCCGGGGCCGATGATTTCCGAGAGACCGTAGATATCGATCGCCTTGCATTTCAGGCGCTTTTCGATCTCTTTTCGCATCTGATCGCTCCAAGGTTCGGCGCCGAAGATGCCCGCCCTGAGTTTGAGGCTGGCGGGGTCTACTCCCATCTCTTCCATAACTTCAGCGATGTAAAGAGAGTAGGACGGCGTACAAGCCAACATCGTAACCTGGAAATCCTGCATAATCATGACTTGCCGATTGGTATTGCCGCCGGAAATGGGGACGACGGTGGCGCCCACCTTCTCCGCGCCATAATGCACGCCCAAACCTCCGGTGAACAAGCCATACCCGTAAGCGATTTGAATGATGTCGTCGCTCGTACCCCCGCCGCAGCAAATCGTGCGCGCCATCGTTTCGGCCCAGATATCGATATCTTCCTTCGTATAACCGACTACGACCGGCTTTCCCGTCGTTCCCGATGAGGAATGAACGCGCACAATCTGCTTCATCGGTACGGCGAACATGCCGAAGGGGTAATTCTGCCGTAGATCGTCCTTAGTAGTGAAAGGAAGTTGGGAGATATCGCTTAAGTGCTTGATATCGTATGGCTTAATACCGTATTCGTCGAATTTTTTACGGTAGCAGGGAATCTTTTCATAGGCTCGGCGAATCGCGTTGCGCAAACGGTAAAACTGAAGCGCCCTCCTTTCGCCGATGGGCATGCATTCCATCTCTGGATTCCAAATCATAACTCCACTCCTTGCGCCGATGGTCTAATGAAAATTGAACAGAGTCGGCCTATCATCTCTAATTTCAAGCCGTTTGTGAATGGCTGCAACCGCATTTTTCCCCAAAAATCGGCGTTTGATTTTATCGATTTATTAACTCATATTACGCGGGATTAAGAAGTTTAAGTAGTCGATTAGAATCGCCCTTTCGAATCGCGAAAACACGAAACGAAAAAGAAAAACACGAAAAAAAAGAAAAAAAAATTAGCGCATAGGATCGCGATGTGAATTGCTTTTTTCGTGAGATCCAAATGCACCCGCGATATCCGCGATTCGAAAATTTCGTGGAATTCGAGCCTTTTCGTGAGTTCGTGATTCAATAACGCAAATAAATGACGACCTTCCTGTTCTTTTGAACGATTCTTCTGGCTGCGTAACATGAGATATTAACAAAAAATACTTTTTTGATTTAGTTGCCTGAACATCGCTTGTATGAATTGACAATAATTCATTGTCCTATTAAAATGTTGCTATTCTAAAAAAAAATAAAACGGATTATGCCCAGATGATTCTCAATACCGCTTATTCCTATCGATTTTACTTTTGGTATCCTACCATAGGAATAAGGGGAGGATTGTTCTAGCGCATACCGAAAAATAAGCCGAAAAGAAAAGCCGCTGGAGATTCTCCCCAGCGGCTTTTCTCTTTTGGCGATGCTCAAGGGAGAGACTCATGATCGTCGTAATGAAACACGGATGCAACCAATCTCACATCGACCAGGTCGTCGCGGTAATCGTTCAAGGCGGCGCCCGGCCTATGATCAGCCAGGGCGAAGACGCCACCATCATCGGCGTCATCGGAATCAACCATCAGGTTCTGCCGGAAGAGCTGAGCGCTTGCGAATTCGTCAGCCGGGTCATTCCCATATCCGCCCCTTACAAACTCGCCAGCCGCGCTCTGCATCCGGCGGACAGCGTTATTTCCATCGAACCGAAGGATGGCATCCCGATGATGGTCGGCGGAGGCGCCATCGCCATCATCGGCGGCCCCTGTACAGTGGAAAGCGAAGAACAAATCGTTACCGCCGCCCGGCAAGTGCGAGACGCCGGAGGCTCGGCGCTGCGCGGAGGCGCCTACAAGCCGCGAACCAGCCCTTATTCCTTCCAGGGACACAAGTTGGATGGCTTAAAAATGTTGGCGGCGGCGCGGGAGGAGACAGGCCTAGCCATCGTAACCGAATTGCTCAGCGTCGATCAGGCCGATTTAGTAGCCGAATATGCGGACGTAATCCAAATCGGGGCGCGCAATATGCAGAACTACCCCCTTTTGGAAGTGGCCGGTTCGCTGCAAAAGCCGGTGTTGCTCAAGCGCGGCCTCTGCGCCACTCTCACGGAATTCCTACTGGCGGCGGAATATATTCTTGTACGCGGCAACGAGCAGGTGATTCTCTGCGAACGCGGCGTTCGCACCTTTGAGACCGAAACCCGCTTCACTCTTTCCCTAAGTTCCATTCCCATTCTGCAGGAAAAGAGCCATCTTCCCGTCATCGCCGATCCCAGCCACGGAACCGGAGTCGCCTCGCTGGTGCGCCCCATGAGCCGCGCCTCTCTCGCCGCCGGAGCCGATGGGTTGATTATCGAGGTTCATCCCAATCCCAGCCATGCGCGAGTGGACGGCGATCAATCCATCACGGCGGACGTTTTCGTTCTTATCGTCAAAGACGCCGTTCTTATGGCGGAGATGCTAGGGAAAAGATTGGGCAATGGCTGTTTGACAAGACCAGCCGCCGCGATTTCCTGACGGCTCTTGATTTTAGGAGAGCGGAACATAAGATTCCCTATCGCGCATAAAGTTACCCGCCGTTGAAACGGCGGGCTATTAACGTTTGCCCCTTTAAAGGGGCAATTGACAATAGCCCAGCCTTTCAAGGCTGGGAGAAGAAATTTCCCGGCATTCGACTCTTTTTCCATTTCGAAAGCGCCATAATTATGGAGATATCAATACCTTTTTTGAACGATTTTTCCGATGACATGAAAATATTTGCTGTGCAACATGAGTTATTAACTCATATTGCGCGCTATGGGACATGAAAGGAATCTTTTACCTTCATCGTTTGAATCGCGAAAACACGAAGGAATAATGAAAAACACGAAAAAAATCATAAAATCGAATAAGCATTTGGATCACGCCATAAAAAGGACTTTTCCGTGAAATTCCTAAAAATCCGGGATATCCGTGATTCGAAAATTTCGTGAAATTCGCGCCATTTCGCGCTTTCGTGATTCAACACGATAAGCAAAATAACTCCATCATGTTTCTTCTCGCACATAATTATGAATGATTAAGAAACGGTCCAAGGAATGAAGATTACCGAGCGCATGTTATTGAGCGGAAATGAAGCCGTGGCCTTGGCCGCGCACAATGCGGGCGTCGCTTTGGGAACGGGATACCCCGGCACGCCATCCACGGAAATCCTGGAGACTTTCGCGGATTTGGGAGGACATGCCCAATGGTCCCCCAACGAGAAAACGGCGTTGGAAGTGGGATTGGGCAGCGCTTTCGGCGGCGGACGCACCCTGGTTACTATGAAGCATGTCGGCTTGAACGTAGCCGCCGATCCCCTCTTCACGGCAGCATATACGGGAGTCTCTGGGGCGCTGATTATCGTTTCCGCCGACGATCCCGGCATGGCCTCCAGCCAGAACGAGCAGGATAACCGGCATTACGCCCAGGCCGCCTGCCTGCCTATGCTTGAGCCGTCCGATTCGCAGGAAGCGTTCGATTTTATGGCCGCCGCCATCGAGATTTCCGAACAATGGCGCATTCCGGTTCTCTTGCGCATGACGACGCGGATATGCCATTCCAAAACCATCGTCAAGCCGAGACCTCTGCCGCCTCCATCTCCCGCAAGTTTTCAATGCGATATCCAAGGCCGGGTAATGATTCCCGCTTACGCCCGCATCGCCCATAAAAAATTGCGCCAGAAAATCAAAAAAATCGCCGCTTGGAATGAAACAAGCGGCCTAAATAAAATCGTCGAAGGCGATCAGGCGTTAGGAATTATCTCTTCGGGCGTCTCCGTCGTGCACGCCCGCGAAGCCGCGCCGGAAGCCAGCCTCCTAAAATTGGGCATGACCCATCCTCTTCCCCTGGAATCAATCCGTTGTTTTGCGGAAAAAATGGATCGTTGCCTCGTTATCGAAGAGGGCGATCCTTACCTCGTCGATGCGATACGCGCCGCGGGAATTTCCGTGGAAGGCAAAGACGATATGTATCGCTTCGGCGAATTGAACGTCAATCGGGTAAGACGCATTGTTAAAGGAGACGTTTCGCAGGAGACGCCGCCCCCCAAGGGCAAACCGCCGCAGCTCTGCCTGGGCTGCCCCCACCGCTCCGTTTTCGAAATCCTAAGAAAATTGGATTGCATCGTCGCCGGAGATATCGGCTGCTACACGCTGGGAGTTCTGCCGCCGTTCGAAGCGATGGATTCCTGCGTCTGCATGGGCGCCAGCATCGGCGTCGGCCTGGGATTGCGGCGCGTATTGCCCGGCGAACAAGCTCGGCGAGTCGTTAGCATCATTGGCGACAGCACTTTCGTCCATAGCGGCGTTACCGGCTTGATCGAAATGGTTTACAACCCTCCCGCAACCGGCCACGTCGTCATCATCGTAGATAATGGAACCACCGCCATGACCGGATTGCAGGAGCACCCCGCTACTGGACGCACTCTCGATCACCAGCCGACGGGTAAAGTCGTTTTGGAAGATTTAGCCCGATCTATCGGCGTTCCGAACGTTCATGTTATCGATCCTTCGAAAAATCAGGACCAATTCGAAAAAATCCTGCGCGAGAGTTTGCAAAAAGAAGAACTGACTCTACTCATCGCCCGCCGCCCCTGCATTTTGGCGGCGAAAAAAATCCGCGAATACGAAAAAGCCGCTGAAATCGCCGAATGCGAATGCTGCGCGGAAATGGAGGAATAACAATGGCCGGCAAAATCGCCAACATCATCGTTGCCGGACTCGGCGGCCAGGGAGTTTTGAAAGCCTCGGATATTATTTCCGAAGCGGTGTTTCTGGCGGGATTCGACATCAAAAAAAGCGAAGTGCACGGCATGAGCCAACGCGGCGGTTCGGTTTGCAGCGACATTCGTTACGGCGAAGCCGTGTTCAGCCCGATGGTTCCGGAAGGCGAAGCGGATTACCTGGTCGTTTTATCGGAAGATCAAGTAGAAAACAACCGCCATCAACTGCGCGAAGGCGGCGTCTTGATTACGCCCTCCATGATCGACGAAAACAAACTTACCAATAAGAAAAGCCTGAACGTCGCGTTATTAGGCGTATTGAGCCGCAACATGGATATCGATCGATCGTTCTGGCTGGATTCGATACGCGCCAACCTGCCGGAGAAAATCCACGAAGTCAATTTCCAAGCATTTGAAATTGGACGATCTATTGGCAATTAAAACTCATATTACTCAATTCCCTCGCCCTTTGGGGGTTAGGGTGAGGGAAAATTGATGACAAAACCCGTACTTTCCGCCAAAATGCTCCTGCGAAGCCGTGAAATGCGCCGGGATTTGACGGAAGCAAAGGAAAAACTTGGGGGTGGCAAGGGCAAGGTTGTTTCTGCCCTTGATTAATCCCTCCGACTTGTGGGTAAAGATCGGTAGAGGGCGATGGAACACGGAATGCGTAACAGGAATTAAAAAAGAAACAAACAAAAAAAAAGCGGGACCATTTATCCCCGCATTTTGAATTAATCAAGAAACAATATTAAACAACAACGGTTAAACCCATATTAATCAATAGATTTGTTCCACTATATCATTGATATTATGTAAATCGATCCCCGACCCCGGCTTTTTAGCCATTTTTTCCATGATTTTCTTCATTTCCTGCTTCGTCACCGCTTTATGGGCGATATCCACCCTATCCAGCGTGTGACATTTCGAGCAAAGCTGTTGAAAGTTAGGATGCTCGGCATCGGCTGTTTTCTTTTCTTGCGTCGCGCATCCTACGATAAACAAAACGGCGACGATCCCGCACAACATCACTGCGCATACGGATTTCATATTTTTCCTCCCCTTTTTCCTTATTGTTTTGTCCAACTGTTTTCTCGCGCCAAAAAAAAGATTGATTTATACTACGACATAATCCAGGTAAAAAGCAATGGAACCAACTCGATTTTTTCTATTCTTTTTTTTTGTATGATTCTCGGATGGAATAGCAAGCGTAATTTATAGATAATACCCAGCGTCAGCGCCGCATCCAACCAGCGAGAGTGAAGCATGTCCGATAACTGCCCATTCGTAGAAGCGGCGTTTCCGATTCCGGCGCGGTTGCTGTTTACCTACCGCATCCCCGATTCGTTGATCGGAAAAGTGATGCCGGGCTGCCGTTTCTATGCGCCTTTCGGAAAAAGCCAACGCCTTGGCTTCGCGGCGGCTCTGCGCAGCGAACCTCCAGAAAATGTATCTCAAATCAAGGAAATCGGCCGCCTAGTGGATGAGGAGCCGTTATTCAGCCAGGAACTGCTGAACTTCTTGAAATGGGTTTCGGATTATTATTTCGCTTCGTTAGGGGAAACCTTCTCCGCTGCTTATCCCTTCGCTCCCGCCATCCGGCCCAAAATGATTAAGGTCGTGTTGCTGGACGATCGCATTCAAGAAACAGGCCGCATTCCCGACGACATTAGAACCGACAGCCAACGGCGCGTTCTCGAATTTCTTATCAATCGCAAAGCGCTTCTCTCCCCTTCCGACATCGCCCGCGAGGTGGGCGTATCATCTTCCATCGTAAAAACGCTAGAAAAACATGGAATGGTCAAAATCGAAGCGCGGGAGTCGCTGCGCTCCATTCCCATTTTCGAATCCATCTCTAAGGCGCCGCCTTTCACGCTGACGGACGAACAGGAGCAGGCGCTATCCAGCATCTGCGCCGCGTTGGAAACTCCCTCGCCCAAACCGATTCTATTGCGCGGAATCACCGGCAGCGGCAAGACGGAGGTCTATCTTCAAGCCATCGAGCGGACGCTGCAACAAGGGCGCTCGGCGCTGGCGCTGATCCCGGAGATTTCGCTCACTCCCCAAACCATGAACCGCTTCCAGTCGCGCTTCGGCGATTTGACGGGAATGCTGCATAGCGGCATGGGCCAGGGAGAGCGCTACGACGAATGGCGGCTCATCAAGCAGGGCAAGCGCCGCGTCGTCATCGGCGCCCGTTCCGCCATCTTCGCGCCCTTGGACAATCCCGGCCTCTTGATCGTGGACGAGGAGCACGATCCCTCCTACAAGCAATCCGATCCCAGCCCGCGTTACAATGCGCGTGATTTGGCGGCGGCGCGGGCGAGCATGGCGGGCGCGCTCTGCCTGCTCGGCTCGGCCACGCCCTCAGTGGAATCCTCTTTCAACGCAGATCGCAAAAAATACCACATCCTGCGCCTCGACCGCCGCGTCTCGCCTCACGGGCTGCCCGAAGTGCAGTTGATCGATATGCGGGGACGTTCGGAAAACGAAGAGGTACTCGCCAACGAGTTGCAGGAAGCGTTATGGAGCAGCTGCGAAGCCAGGCAGCAATCCATCCTCTTCCTCAACCGCCGGGGCTTCGCCACGACGCTGTCGTGCAGCCATTGCGGCCATACTCTCGTCTGCGATCATTGCAGCGTTGCGATGGTTTATCATCGGTCGAACGATCTGCTCGTCTGCCATCATTGCGACTCCCGCCGCCCGCTGCCTCAGATTTGCCCTTCTTGCGGAGACAAGTTCATCCGGCAGAAAGGCTTCGGCACCGAGCGAGTAGTTCACGTCCTGGAAGAATTGATCCCGGATATTCGCGTCATCCGCTTAGACCGCGACGCCGCCCGCAAGAAGGGAGATCACGACCGCCTTCTGACTTCCTTCCGCCAGGGCGAAGCGGACGTATTAGTGGGAACACAGATGATCGCTAAAGGATTGGACTTTCCCAACGTCACGCTGGTCGGCGTCATCAACGCCGACTACTCCCTATCGCTGCCCGATTTTCGCGCAGCGGAGCGCACGTTCTCCTTATTGACGCAGGTCGCCGGACGCGCAGGCCGGGGCGAGCATCCCGGCGAAGTCTTCGTGCAGAGCTATTATCCCGACCATTACAGCATCCAACTCGCCTTGAGGCAGGATTACGCCTCCTTCTACGAGAAAGAAATCCGCTACCGGCGCCTGATCGGCTTCCCCCCGTTTTCCCGTCTGGTTCTCTGGCGCATCGAATCCAACAGCGAAGACGCGGCGCGGGGCAAGGCGTGGGATTTATACGTCCTGTTGAACGAAGGATTAAAAAATATAAGGGACATTACGCTGCTGCCGCCGGTAGAAGCGCCTCTCTACCGCCTGCGCGACTACTACCGCTGGCAAGTAGCGCTGAAAAGCCGCGACCACCGCGCCTTCCGCCCGCTGCTAGCCAGCGAAAAAGTGCAGCAATTTCTCAGCCAGCGCAAACCGGGAATGCGGATTATTCAGGATATCGATCCGTGGGATATGCTGTAATAAATTCGATATTCTCAATTTTCCTATCATACGATTTCACAAATTCTATCCACTTATCAGAACTTAATGATATTTCTCGATCACGAAATAGTACAAGAGAAATTCCATCAATCTTTACTGCGCTTTTATATCGAATCCCATAAATCTGTTGATCCCCAGAAATATTTTTAATAAATTCAGAAAATATTTGAGTCGGTATATATTCAAGAACATCTATATCCTTACTAATAGGTTTTGATATATCAATTGAAAATTCATCTAAAAACGGTATAAGTAGTTCATCAACTAAAAAATTATAATCTTCCTCAAATATACTTTTAGATGGTGAAAAATCCACAAGATTAAGCACCTTCAACTTTTTTAAAGTTCTAAATTCAGCAATTACAACAATTTCATTAATTTTTGGATTCACTTCAGCGATACATGTCGATTCATCTTCTCCACCATAAAAGTAAGATATTCCGATTGGATTCATCCGGCAATTTATAGTTTTATCAATAGGCGGACTCGTCAAATCTTCATGTTCAAATATCTTATTAGTTTTGTTAATCCTAGCTCTGAATATTAGGTTCCCTGGTTCTATTTCGTATATGTTATCCAGTAAAAATATTTCAAATTTATTGAATAAATCAATAATCTCTTCTTTTTCTTTATCATAATCTTCAACTCGTTTTACATTAACATCTTCAAATTCATAATACTTATTTCTGTATTGAAAAAATAATGAATATCTTGATTTATGTTTAACGTAATCACAGAATTTTTCCCATGTTTCGAAATAATCGCCAGGTCCAAGGAATGGATGCTTCACAGAAAGATCTTTTGTATCATATTCTGAGTTTTTAGATATTATTTCAAGAAGTTGTTCATTTTCAGATATCGTTTCCTCACTTTCAAGAATTTCATTTATTAATAAAGTGGGCATTTGATAACCACCTTCAGCATATTCACAAGGTATATGATTCGCTGAATGCTCATATTTTTTTCCAATACATTCATCAATGAATTCAATTATTTCTTCCACCTTTATTATAGGGATTTGTTGGGAACCACAAAAATCACATACACCATCTTCTGATGATTCAATGTAATTTTTAATTGCAATGTCAGTAAAACAATTAATACAACAATTGCTATATACATTGCACATCATATTTATCCTTATAAGCTAAATATACTAATAAAATTTATGTTATCCATACTAATTTTGGAATTTTTTGATCTTTAATTAATTCACTTACTCCTTCCCCTCCCCATCCACCACAACCACCCGCCGCCCCTCCGCCGATTCGCGGATGGCTTGCATAACAGCCATGACTCTCCGTATATGCGCGGGAGGAACCATGAGCGGTTCGCGTTGGCGCATATATTCGGCTAAGTTTTGGTAGAAGAGGATGCCTTCGGGAAGAATGGGATGGGGAACGGGATGCTCGCACTCGGCAATTTCACGGACGCCGGTTTTAAACAGCCGCGTGCGGCGCACAACCGCCGGTCCCTTGTCGCTTTCGATGACAATCGATCCTTCCTCACCGATGGCGTACCAGCGCGGGAAGGAATGGGGAGAGATGCGCGACGTTTCCGCCTTGATATTCAGACCATCGGAATAGGTCAGGCTGGCGAAATAGGCCGTCTCCACCTCCTGAGACCAGAGTGCCGTCTTGGTTTCCGCATAGACGCATTCGATGGCGCCCGGCGCCAAGAGCAGCAGTTGATCGAGATCGTGGGGAACGCAGTCGTAGATCACGCCGCCGCCGAATTGTTTTTCTTGCCGCCAGGTTGGACGAAACTCTTGCGCCGGGTAATTGAGCGTCGAATCCAACTTCATGCGCCGCGATTCGATGCCCAACACTTTGCCTATTACGCTGTCCGCCAATAATTTCTGCAGGCAGGCGAAGCCCGGCTCCCAGCGCCGGTTTTGGAACATCGTCAGCAGGCGGCCTTTTTCCTGAGCGGATTGGATGATGCGATCCGTTCCCGCCAGGTCGAGCGCCAGCGGCTTATCTACCAGCAAATCCTTGCCCGCTTCCAACGTCTGCAAGGCGATGGCCTCATGGCTGGCTGTTGGCGTAGTAACGACAACCAATTGGACGCTCTCGTCTGCCAAAAAATCTTCGAGATTCGCGTAGGCGCGCATTCCCGAAACGCGCTGCTGCGCCAATGTCCGCCGCGCTTCCGTCGCGTCGCATCCGGCGGCGATGCGAAACTCCGGAATCGCCTCCAGACAGGGAACGTGAATCTCCAATCCGCTCTTGCCCAGGCCGATAATGCCCACGCCGATCATCATTCGCTATCCTTTCACAACGACGCGGCAGCCGCGCCGCGATGGCGCCTCCAATCCATGACGACAAGAAAAAATAACATCACAGTCGCCGCCAGGCTCATATATACGCAAAGAATTTTAAAGAATTCCATATTCTGATAATGATCGTAAAGACGCCCGATCACCTCTTCCTGCACTACAGGGCCAATGCTGCCAATGCCGTTGATAACCCCGACGGCGCTGAGGGCGTCGCTACGTCCAGCCGTGGCGATGGCTCCCGCGCCGTTCAGGATGCTATCGGGACCATAAAGCATGAAGCCCACGAGTCCATACAAGCAAGCGAGAAGAAACGGGCTGTACGAACCATAGAGAATCACCAAAACGTAAGAGAACGTCATGCACGCCGCCATGAGGGCGCACAACAGCCGCCAATTGCCTTTGAATATCTTATCCAACGCCCATCCGGCGATAATCACGCCCGCAAAACCCACGCCATCGAAAATGGAGGAATAAAAGGCAGCGAGATCACCCGGCAATTGAAACTGGCTCTGCGATAGAAAGTAGGGTAGCCAGGAATCCAAGGAATAGCGCAGAAACTTGAGCGTAAAATAGCAGAGTCCCATCATAACGATGGCGGGATTGCCCAACACCCGCAAAAAACCAGTGAAAGTCGCGCTCTGGCGTTCGTCGGGCGGTTCGGCGGATTCGTCATCCTTCGTCGTAATAGGCTCCAGCCCCGCATCTTCCGGACGGTTGCGATGAAGAATATAAAACAAAATCCAGATCAGCCCCATTCCCAGCGAGCAAGCCCAAAACGCGCTGCGCCATCCCATATAGCCCAGCATGAATCCCGCCAGAAACTTCACGCCCAGATTCCCCGCCAGGTAATTCGTAGACCAAACGCCCATGATCTGGCCGCGCTCCTCCTTGCGCAGCCAATGGGCGACGCCGCCGACGTTGCCAGGCCAGCCGCTGGCTTGCGCCAGGCCGTTGAGAATCATGAATCCAACGAACGTTTCATAGGAATTGGCAAAACCGAACGCGATGTTGCAGCCGAGTGAGACGGCCATGCCGATCAGAAGCAAAAGGCGCGGGCCGAGTTTTCGGCCTAAGATGCCGTTGAGAAATTGTCCCACCATATAAGCGACGAGAAAGGCGCTCCAAATATGCGCCAGCTGCGTCGCGTTCAAAGAAAACTCTTCGCCGATGCTTTTCTTGCATAATCCATAAGCTTTGCGGCAAAGATAATAACCCGAATAACTAAAATAAGTGGCGATCAGAATGCGCCAACGCCACCAATATTGGTCTTTCGTCAACGGCGGCAGCGCGATTTTTGGGTTTGTATCCATAACGTCATCCATTCATCTCTCCAATCGCGTTTCGGAAACATATCGAAAATCGTAATTTCGTAGGGTAGGCTCAAAGCAATATCGTAGGGTGGGCTTAAAGCGAAGCGTAGCCCACCTTATCTCCTAAAGCGACGCCAATGTCTCGTGAACCGCCCAAATCAAGTAATCCACTTCATCGTCCGCATATCCGGGATAAATTGGTAGACCGAAAAGCTCGCGGGCGACGCGATCCATAACCGGGCACGGTTCGAAATCTCCCATCGCCTTTTGGATTACGGGAAACGTGTACCACGGGGCGTATTGGAAAGACGTTTCCACGGCGTAATCGTCAAGCAATTTCTTTCGAACAACGTCGCGCGCCGCGCCGAATACTACTTCGTCCAACCGGCAAGGGTACATGTGATAAGCGTGCGTTGCGTCTTCCGGCTCGCAGGGCGTAACGAATCCTGCGATATCCCGCAACGCGGCGGACATGCGGCGGCCAATGCGGCGGCGCTTTTTGTTGACAAATTCCAGGCGCTTGAGTTGCTCGATTCCCACAGCGCATTGAGCCGCCGACAAGCGGTAGTTCGAACCCGCTTCACGCTCGTGATCGTAGTTGCGCAATTCGCGCGCTCGCTCGGCATATTCTTTATGCGGCGTCGTAATCATGCCGCCTTCCCCCAGCGTGCTGATGTTCTTTTGCGATTGAAAACTGAAACAAGTGATATCCGCCCACGCCCCGCATTTCACGCCGAGATAGGCGGCGCCTAAAGCGTGAGCCGCATCCTCCACCACTGGCAAGCCATGCTTGCGGCCAATGGCCATGACCGCTTCCGGATCCAAAGGCAATCCGGCGTAGTCAATAACGAAAATCGCCTTCGTTCGCGGCGTAATCTGCGCTTCCAGCCGCTCCAAGTTTACGTTGAGGCTGTCGTATTCGATATCCACGGGAACCGGCCGGGCGCCCGCCAGCACGACGGGCAGAACCGTAGCTTTGAACGTCAACGCCGTGATCAATACCTCATCGCCCGCGCCGATCTTCAATAGCCGCGCCGCCAATTCCAGCGCCGTTCCTCCCGAACTAACCGATATCGCATGTTCGACGCCGATATAAGCGGCGAACCGTTCTTCAAACGCGGCGATTTCCGGCGAACGGCGATCCAATGGACGGCGCTTCTCGGAGGTGGCGCGGATCATCCTGACTAAAGCCGCTTCTTCTTCCCAACCAAATAAGGCGCCCGTATAGGGCCAAGGCATCTCGTATTGTTTCGGCGTAAAAGTTTTCTTCATGCGAATTCCCCTGTTGCTATTGAGTTTCATCCTAAAAATAAACATCTGTCACCTAATACCAACCTGCATTGAGATTGTCGCTTTTTATCCCTCTCCCAAGATTGGGAGAGGTTAGGTGAGGGTTGATAGGATTAGATTTTTATTTCCCTCACCCTAGCCCTCTCCCAAAGGGCGAGGGAATTTATAAGCAACCAACCTTACGCAGGCTGGTATAAGAGATTTCATCCTTTTATTCAAAACACTTTGACATATATCGAGTTTGAAAACTAGACTTTGCTTAATATGGGGAGAATGGCGGGTTGCGCTTCGCTTTCCGTTTACACTACATAACAGATTGTCTGAATCAGGACGCCTAGTTTCGTAGGGTGGGCTCAAAGCGAAGCGTAGCCCACCATTCCCAACTCACTCGCGCCGAATATTCTTTTCCTGCAGCGAAGCGATAATCTTCCACCCCCCCGCTTGCAGAATGTTTTCCCCCAGCTGTTTTCCCAGTTCGATGGGATGCTTCGCATCGCCTTGCAGCATTTGGCGAATGCAAGGTGCGCCATCGAGACCGGCGATCAGCCCATGCAAGGTTAGAACGCTCTCTTGCATTTCCGCATAGGCCGCCATTGGCACTTGGCAGCCGCCTTCCAATGTAGCCAGGAAAGCGCGTTCAGCTAACACGCCAGCGGCGGTGGCTTCGTCGTGGATCGATAATAACAGTTCGCGAGTTCTCTCGTCCTGCTGGCGGGCTTCGATAGCGAGGGCGCCTTGCGCGGGCGCGGGCAGCATTTCCTCTGGCGCCAGCGCTCCGGAAATTTGGTCTTCCCACCCCATGCGCCGGATTCCGGCTAAAGCCATAATCATAGCGTCCCAATTCGATTCGCGGTATTTACGCATCCGCGTGTTGACGTTGCCCCGCAGGTCAACCACGTTGGCGTCGGGACGCAAAGCCAGAATCTGCGCCCGCCGCCTTAAACTGCCAGTGGCGATTACGGGATGGGGAGACAGATCGCGCAGATTAGCGGCGCTGCGGGATAGAATCGCGTCAAATGGGGAATCTCGTTCCGGAATGGAGACGATCGCCAATTCCGGCGGCTGGATCGTGGGCAAATCCTTAAAACTATGCACGGCGAAATCGACGGCGCCGTCGATTAACGATTCTTCGATCTCCTTGGTGAATACGCCCTTGCCGCCGATTTGCACCAACGGCTTATCCAAAATTTTATCGCCGGACGTTTGAATAATAACGAGTTCGATTACTGCGCCGGGCCGCTTCGCTTCCAGAAGACTTTTTACCCGCTCCGCCTGCCAAAGCGCCAACGGGCTGCCGCGCGTTCCTAATTTAAATACATTGTTTTCATTCATGCCGCGCTCGCTCCCGCGCATCGGATAATGCGTTTTGTTAACATGTTAATAAAGGACGAATCCGTATTGATGCAAGGAAGATGAAGATAGTCCTTAACGCCGAGATTTTCAAAAACAATCTTGCCCTCCAATTGTGTTTCCGCATTATCAGCAATGAATCCGAAAGGAAAATAGACAAAGCGCGTTATTCCTTCCTGCATCATCCGGCGCACGGATACATCCAACGTAGGCTGCGTCCACTCGCCGCCCACGCGATGATTCAACCATCCGATATCGATCTCTCGGAATGACGGCCGCAATTTTTCTTCGATCATTTTGTATAAAGTAAACGTATCCTTATACCCCGCATCTTTTATGCCGCGTATAGGCGTCGTTACCGTGCCGTGAGCGCCGAGAAGGAGCGCCGAATTTTGGGGATCAATCCACTCCACGTTTTTTATTTGCGATAGGATAAATTCCGCCATGATATTGGCTAATTCTCTCAGGCAAGGGCGAAACAAAACGTATTTCGCCCGCGGCAGTGAATCGCCGTATCGCTTTTGAAATTTCTTATAATCAAGCAAGGAAATTTCAGCCGTGAATCCCGAATAGGCGGCGTAAAGCGGAACGATGACCAACCGCTCGCAATCGGAGGCGCGTAGATCGCGAAGGCAGGGAACAAAGAGCGGCTGCCGAAACTCGAAAACGGCGCGAACGCGCCAAGTTATCTCTTTTCTTTCTCGATTCAGCGCCTCTTGAATGGCTTGCGCCTGCTTTTCCGTGATGGCATCCAAAGGAGAACCATAATCGTATCGCCGCCAAGCCATCACCCGCTTGCAAGCGCGGAAAACGCCGATGAATGGAATGAGGGGACGCGGAATCGGAGCCGCCCGCCGCGTCAGCTTATTCAATATGCGGCAGGAATAAGCCCATTGCTGGAAGAATGTCGCCGACGGCGGCTCGCCGTAGGAAAGCAGGATCACATCCACAGTCATAATGAATGCGTCCCCGCAAGAGTCTGAGCGATCTTTTCCGCCGTTTCCTTGGCGTTGCGAATGCAATCGTTCATGGAGACGCCGTTCAAATAATTCCCCGTGAAAAAAAGTCCGGGCAAAGCGCTCTGTTCCTGGCGGATTCTCTCCATCGCCTCCACATGGCCGATGGGATATTGCGGGATGGCGCGCTCCCAACGGGCGATTTCTTGGTGGACTGCTTCCCCATCGGCGCCAAGGGAAATTTTCATGTCTTCCCGCACCTGCCGCATGATTTCTTCGTCGGACAAATCGAACGCCTGCGGATCCAGTCCGCCGCCGATAAACACGCTGAAGCAGCGTTCGCCTGCGGGAGCGCGGCGGGCGAAGAGGCTGGAATTCCAGATGCTGCCCAATATGCGGATTCCCTGCCCGCGCGGCGCTAGAAAGCCGAATCCTTGACAACCATGCCGTATGTCTTGCTTGCGGCAGCCGAGACAGGCGATGCACAAACGGTTATAAGGGATCGAAGACCAATATGCGGTGGATTGCGGCAATAAAGATTTAAGCATATCGGGCAGCGCATAAGCGGGCGCAGCGAAAAGTATTATGTCAGCAGTCAGTGCTTCCCCGCCTTCCGTTTGGACGATATAACCGCCATCGGGATTTCTTCCAACTTCCCGAACGCCGGTATTCAAGCGCAGATCGTTTCCCAACTCGCGCGCCAAGGCGTCCGTCAGCGTCTGCAACCCATCGACGAAGGAACAAAGATTTTTTGCGTGAGGCTTCTTTTTGGCGTCAGTGGGCTTTTTACGTCTGAACATGCGGGCGATGCCGCCGCGCATCAATCCGCCATGCTGGCGCTCCAAATCATAAAGCATGGGAAAGGTCCCGCGCAGGCTCAATTTATCAGGATCGCCCGCATAAACGCCGGAAACAAACGGCGTGACGATGTTTTGCAATATTTCATCCCCAAACCGGCGGCGGATGAATTGCGCCAGGCTTTCGTCTTCCGGCGAACGGTTGCCGGATCGAAAAATTTCCTTCAACAAGCCTCTTTTAGCCTTGCCGGATAAGAGTTCCGTTTTCCACAATGCGCCCAATCCCGATGGAACTTCATGCAGTTTGCCGTTTAAATAGATATACCGCGCATTGCCGCGCATGGATTGCTTGAGCAATTCGTTTTCCAGATTGAGCAGCGAGCAGAGTTCCAACGTTTCGGGCGCGTTATCCAAAAACGAATTCGGCCCGCGTTCAAAAAGATAGCCGCCGCCGCGAGAAGTTTCGATTGAACCGCCGGGACGGTTGTTCTTCTCCAAAACCGTAGCGCAAAAACCTTTCCGTTTGAGCCAATAAGCTGCTGTCAGGCCAGAGATCCCCGCGCCGATGATAATGATTTTTGTCATTGAACCGTCCATAAACCTCAAAAAAAGCGATTGGTGAAAATTGGTGGTGGGCTACGCTTTACTTTGAGCCAACCCTACGACTCTTAGCAAATGTTAGATTATATGATGACAAGAAAAATTGAATAATTGGATTCGAATCATATATCTTTCTCTCTCATCATAGAGACGATCTTTTCCAACTCCTGACGGAGATAAGGCAATTCATTTACTACGGTTTTCCATACGATATCCGTTTGAATGTCAAAATAAGCATGAATCAAACGATTCCTCATTCCGATAATATCTTCCCAAGGAATTTGAGGATATTGATATCGGCATTCTAAAGAAATTTTAGAAGCTGCTTCACCTATGACCTCTATACATCGAATGACCGCGTTGAAAAATATTCTGTCGGAATCTAAATCTTCTCTCTTTCGTCCTTGCGCAATTTGTGAAGCTTCCAAAGTCCAATCCAACATGTGTTGGAGCCGAATCCGGTCACTCTTGTTCATATTGAACCTCTGCCGAATTCACTACCTCTTCGCGAAAATACCGGCTCAAATCGCCAGGGGTTCGAAGATCGGCTTTGCGGCCAATGAGCTTGCTTAATTCTATTTCCATACCTGCAAAACCGATCAATCCCGGCTCTTCTCCTGATATAAATTCCACAAGAATGTCGATATCGCTATCAGGACGGAGCTCGCCGCGCAACGCCGAACCGAACAAGGATAATTTTCGAATATGATTTTTCCGGCAGAATAACTCCAATTCTTCCGACGTAAGATTCAAAACGGGATTTAGCCGTATGATTGCACTCATAAAAATATCTCCATCGTTTTCAGCACCGTAGGGTGGGCTCGAAACGAAGCGTAGCCCACCATTTTTAAAGAGACGCTTATATCGATTCTAGCTGATTCATAGCGTCTTCGAAAACGCCGTCTGTCCGCCCCTTTGCCGCGCCAACGCCAGCCGCCGGTCGAAAGCCATGGCGATGGGACGGATGATGATCTGCCCGATATCCGTCACGCGAATTTCCTGCGACATATCCGGCTCCAAGAGTCCATCGGCGGCGAATGGCTGCAACGATTGCAACTCCTGCGCAAAATAGCGATGAAAATCCTCGCCCCACAATTCCCGAAAACGTTCGGCGGAAACGCGAAGATTGCACATCAATTCCATAATAACCCAACGGCGCATACGGTCGTCGGGAGTCAGTTCGACGCCGCGCTCGATCGGCGCTTCGCCGCGTTCGACTTTATCCGTATATTGTTTCAAATTTTTCTCGTTTTGCGCATAAAGGGCGGGAAGGCTGCTGATGGCGGAAACGCCGAAGGCGTACAAGTCGGCGCCCGCCCGCGTCGTGAAGCCCATGAAATTCCGTTGCAGCGTTCCTTCTTTCTGGCTGAGCGTCAACTCGTCATCAGGCTTGGCGAAATGATCCATGCCGATATAGGCGTAGCCGCGCTCGGTGAAGCCTTCGATGGCGGCTTTCAAGATCGCCGTGCGTTCTTGCGCATTGGGCAGGCTGGTCTCTTCGATCTTGCGCTGATGGGGAACTTTTTCGGGCAAGTGGGCGTAGTTATAAAGCGCGATGCGGTCGGGATCGATGCGATAAATGATATCCAAAGTCTCATGAAAAGTCTTCAACGTTTGAAAAGGCAATCCATAGACCAAGTCGATATTGACGCTTTCGAAGCCGAGGCGGCGGCAATCCTGCGCGAAGCGATTCGTCTCTTCCGCGTCTTGTGGGCGGTTGATAGCTTCCTGAGTTTTGGCGAAAAAGTCCTCTACGCCCAGCGATATGCGATTGAAGCCAAAACGGCGCAAGACTTGCAGATGCTCGATCGACGTAACGCGGGAATCCACCTCGATCGATCTTTCCGAATCCTCGTCGTATTCGAAAAGCGCTGTAACTTTACTCAGCAGCCGCTCCAATAATGGCGGAGGCAGATGGGTGGGAGTACCGCCGCCCAGATGGAACTGGATGACGCGGCGTCCGGGCGCGATTTCCTGCGCCGTCCGCTGCGCCTCGCGGCTAACTGAGTCAACGTATCGCTCCATTATCTTTTCGCTTTGCGTGATGATGACGTTGCAGGCGCAGTAATAGCAACGCTCGCCGCAGAAGGGGATATGAATGTAAATCGAAAGCGGACAGGATGCGCCGGATTGGTTGGTTGCGCGAACATGCTTCCAATAGATATCGGCGCCTACCTCTTCCGTCCATTCCGGCGCCGTGGGGTAGCTGGTATAGCGCGGCCCCCGCAGCGAATATTTTTCGATCATTTTAGGATCGATGGTTTGTATAGCCGATGCGGCGTTACTCATAGTCTTTCACCGCCTTAATCGCTTCTTTCACGCTCTCCACTGGCGTTTCCGGCAGTACGCCGTGGCCCAGGTTGAAAATATAACCTTGCTTGCGTCCGAAATCCCGCAACAGGGCTTGCACTTGCTCCCTTACCGTTTCCGGCGCCGCATAAAGAACAGCGGGATCGAGATTGCCCTGCAGCGCAACGCCTTCTCCCGCGATTTCCGCAACCTCCCGCAAAGGCGTAATCCAATCGACGCTCAAGACGGCGGCGCCCGTCTCTTTCATTTCGCGCAAATAGGGCGACGAGCCTTTAACATATAGGATAACCGGTGTTCCTTGGGATTGAATCGCTTCTACGATTCGCCGCTGATAGGGAAGCGCAAACCGCCGGTATTCCTTCACCTGCAGCGTTCCCGCCCAGGTATCGAAAATCTGCACCGCATCCGCGCCCGCCTGAATTTGGATTTTAAGATATTCAATCACGGCGGGCGTGATAAGCTCCAGCATTCTCTCCAGCCATTGCGGTTGGGCGTAGGCGATCTCTTTGATATACCGCAGATTCCGGCTGACTCCGCCTTCAACGATATACGTCGCCAGCGTGAAAGGCGACCCGGCGAAACCCAGAATTGGAACGCCGCTTCCCGCCCGTTTGCGGATTTCCCGAATGGAATCGAAAACGGGAGGCGTTTCGGAAAAATCGGCGGGACGAATGGATTTCCAGTCAGATTCTCTTCGTATGGCGGGCGCTACGATGGGGCCGCCTTCGGCGTATTCCACCGAAAAACCCATTGATTCCAAAGGAATCAGAATATCGTTGAATACGATAATGGCGTCCACGCCGAGAATGTCGAACGGTTGCAGCGAAACATCCGCCGCTACCGACGGCAGGCGGCACATCTCCTGAAACGAGTACTGCCGCTTCACCTCCTGATATTCCGGCAAATATCGCCCCGCCTGCCGCATCAGCCAAACTGGAGGACGATCGATGGGAGCGAAGGAAATCGCGTTGAGAAAACGTTCTTTCCGGCTCAGCTCCTGGGACGCTGGCTTGAATAGAGTGGATTTCATCATAGTAAATAAATCTTGCCCTCTTGCAAAATTCTGTTATTATTCCTCCCCCAAGACTGGGGAGGTTAGGAGGGGGTTGACTTAAGTCCATCAAAATCAACCCCCCTCTAACTCCCCCCAAGCTTGGGGGGAGAATTGAAAGACATATTCTATTAATTGTAAGAGACTCAATCTTTCAAAGGTTTCACGGCGGCCATGCCGGGAGCCGTGCGCGCGCCGTGATTCGTATTGAATAATTCGGAAAGGCAGTTGCAGGCGTTGGGGCATGAGGTAACTTTGTGAAATTGGCGGAGATTTCGCCGAGGCATTAGGATAATGCGCTCCGATAATTTTTTCATTTTCGCTTCGATGATTTCCTTTTGCTTCAAGGACAAATCGGGCAGCGTATCGAGCAAGTCTTGCAATTCGTCTTCGCAAATTTCCTTGGCGTATTCCCCCATGCTGGCCGCCAGGGCGTCGATATGCAACGGCAAAGACCAGGGCATTAGCACATCCAATTCTTCCTCGATGATTTGCTCAGCGCGTTGATATTGCTCCGACCGCTGCTTCTCGTTTTCCTGGGCTAATAACCGCAAGGCTTCCAGGTCGACAAGCGTTACGCCTTCCACTTCTTCTACAGATCGTTCGATATCCGGCGTAAGCGTAACATCGATCAAGATGCGTTTCTTGGGACGGGCTTTCGCCGCCTTTTCCGCCGCTGCGAGCGTAATCAACGGCTCAGGCGACGAGGTAGTGGAAACGATAACGTCAGACTCGGCGAGAATCCGATCCATCTCGTCCAATCCGTAAACCTTGCCGCCGAGTTCGTTGGCTAATTCGATGCTCTTTTCCGGGCTGCGGTTGGCGATCCGCAATTCTTTCACGCCGGCGTCTTTCAAATATTTCGCCGCCAGTCCGCCCATCTTCCCGGCGCCGATTACGGTCGCTACGACATTGCGCCAGGAAGGTACGGCTTTTCCCGCCCATTCCACCGCCAACGCCGCGATGGACATGCGGCCTTTGCCCAAACCGGTTTCGTTGCGCACTCGCTTGGCAACGGAAAACACCCGTTGAAAGAGGGTATGGAAAGTCTTTTCCACCACTCCCAGTTGAGCGGCTCGAGTATAAGCCTCTTTGACCTGACCCAAAATCTGGGCGTCGCCGATAACCATCGATTCCAGTCCCGACGCTAGGCGCAGAAGATGCTCCACCGCTTCCGCATCGGCGATGACGGTCAGCGATGGCCGCAATGTCTCAAGCGTCAATCCCGTATAATCGGCTAGTTCATGGGCGAAGGCGTGCGCCGCATCCTTGACGGAATTGACTCCGGCGTAAAATTCCGTCCGGTTGCAGGTGCAAAGCCCAACCACTTCTTCGATAAAGGGCGTATTCATCAAATGGAGCAACAGCCTGTCCATATCTCCTTGCGGAATGGAAAACTGGTTCAAGTCCTTTAAGGAAATATTCTTATGATTCAGGGTAACAACGAGAAAATATTTGGGATTAGCCTCGCGCATCATGGCTCCAACTAGTGGTTCATTTCATTTGAAATTGTTCCCTCGCCCTCTGGGAGAGGGTTAGGGGGTTTTTCAATAACGCAACTATTAAAATAAATTGAAAATGATCACTAGGTCTTTTCTTAAAAAGTGTGTCTGAATTGCATGATCCAATTAAGCAAATACCGTGCTCATTTTTTTCTTTAAACTGTTTCTCAATTATATTATTCTAACTCCTTAAATCATAGTAAACTACATAATTTTAATTTTTTTTGTTCATTTTCAATATAAACCCAGATTCAACAATTCTGCCGCACCCAACCCTTGATTTAGTGCGGCGATTTTGCTGGAAGATGATCCACAACCTATATTGCCATGAATTAATAACTCATGTTACGCGCAATTTAAAGTAATAGAGGAGGCTCTTGCAAAAAGGATAAAGTCTACGCTTTAATTCTCCCCCCAAGTTTGGGGGAGTTAGAGGGGGGGGGTGATTTTATTAGGCTTAAGAAAACCCCATCCTAACCTCCCCCAGGCTTGGGGAGGAATTATGGAGTTTTGCAAGAGGCTCTTTTATCATAAAAATATCAGCAAAAAAATTTGAAAAAATTATATTTATCCATATAATTATTCTTACGCATGATCGATACTATCGAGAAACAAATTAATATATTCGAAAGGAGAAACCGCAATAAAACATAAACTGAACGTCTTGAACGAACTTGGCAGAAGTCCTATTTCAAAAATGTTGGAAATTTGGGGAGGTAAAATATGAACAAGAAACTCATCGTTTTCGTAATAGCCGTATCCTGCGCGGTTATTTCAGTTCCATCGGCTTCCTGGTCGGCGCGAATCGGTTATATCGTATTGGAAGCAGTCCAGAACGGGATGTTGGGCGTAGATCTCAACGACAGAAGTTTTAGCGATTGGGTTGAATTGGTACAGGATGCGAAAGTTCTTCTAGAAACCCAAACCGCTTCTGCTGGCATCCTGAATCATATTAAAAGGTTGGAAGAGCAAGGACATATTGTTAATATTTACGGCTCTCAAACCGACGACCAACTCGGTCTCGAATATATGGAGGCAAATAACGACCTGATTATCGTCTCGGAAAATCCCGGCTCCGGCGAGACGGGCGCATTTTACATTGGAGCGAAAATCCCTACGATCATTTGCGAATCCTACTTAATCGACAATTACCAGCTCATTTCCAATTGGTCCAGCGGAATGCCGGGCGACGAGGATATCAACGCTCGCGAGTTCAAAGTAATTAAGAAGGATCATCCCATTGCTCGTGGTTTGCCGGAAGTATTCGCGCCGTTGGCGATCGATGTCAATGGCAGCGGTAAGCCATACATAGGCAACTGGACGGTCCTCGCCATGAATTCTCGCAACCTGTTCAAGCAAAACGTAGTCATCGAATTAGTCGATCCCGTGGCTCCCATTCCGCAAGAAAATGCTTATACATTGGAACCGCAATGCCCAGTTGTATGGGCTTTTGAAAAAGATGAAACCCCATTGGGCAATCCCGCCCGCGTGGCGTTTTTCGGTTGGGGTACTGAAAATGCCACCGGGGTTGGATTGGCGGACAATCCCATTTTTGCCGATGGAAGCACGGCGGGAATTTACGCTTTCGACGTAATAGGGGATCTGGGCTGGAAATTATGGGATAATGTAGTGGCCTGGGCTTTGGGCCAAGAACCGGTCAATGTCGCTAACTGGCCGCTATATTGATCTGAATAAATCCCCAAAAATCTCACGCGAAATGAAAAAGAGGCGGTGGAATAACGAAAAAAAAACTCAATGAGGCTTGGATTCCACCGCCTCAACGTAACTCCTGCGAATAATCCTAATTCTGCTTCCCCTAATGAGAAAAATAGCTTCATAGGATCCAAGAAACGGGATTAACGTTGCCGCCGCTCTGATGAACCGCTACAATTCTTGCATGGTTCTATGGCGAGGTTAACGAAATGGACAAAAGCATCTTTCGGCCCTTGCCGATCGCGCCCAAGCAGAAAAGCGTTCAAGTCCAGCTTTCCTTGCAGCAAATGAAAAACCTGGGCTGGGATAAATCCCTGCAAATCGCGTTGGCTATTGTAAAAGGGATGTTATTGACCTTGAGGCATCTATTCCGCAAGCCGATAACGTTCAATTACCCCAACCAAAAGCGCCGTCAGTCCGTCCGCTTTCGCGGCATTCATAAATTGCAACGCCATGAAGACGGCTTGGAACGCTGCGTGGGATGCGGCCTATGCGGCGTCGTTTGCCCATCCAACGCCATCTACCTCGAAGCGGCGGAAAACACGCCGGAACATCGCGCGTCCCACGGCGAACGCTATGCTTCCCTTTACCAGATCGATATGCTGCGGTGCATCTTCTGCGGTTTCTGCGAGGAAGCCTGCCCCGAAGACGCCATCATCCTCGGCCCCAATTGGGAAGCCGCCAGTACGGACAGAAACGACTTTATCTATTCCAAAGAGCGTCTTCTCGTCCCTGTGGAGAAGAAAGACGATTTCCGTCCCGGCATGACCTGGCCGGAACAGAAAATCAACACGCTTCCCACCTCTTCCGTTCTTCCAGAATATTACGAAAAAGAGAAAAAGCGGCGGAAAGTCATTTAAAAATTCCGCCGCCTACTATAATAATTTCGATCTCCTAAAATTTATCGCCAGATTATTACATGCCATACAAATGGCCGGTATGCACCGGCTTCCCCTGCAACTTCAGATAGTAGAACAATTGGCATTTGTGCTGATTGAGATGATTCACCATTTGCAGCAACCAATACCCCAGCGCTAATTTCCGTGGATCCCAGGGCGCCGAGAGAAACTTATTGGTCAGATCCTCCTCCGTCGTTATGGCGAGCATATCGAAGGCCAGCTGCTTATCCTTGATAATAGCCTCCTTCGCTTTCGCTACGCTCTCGATCGCGGGCATTTTCTCCGCTGGCGGCAACATCTCTTCGGGTTTAAGATCCTCCAACTTGACGCCTTCCGGCAATCCCCAATCGCCGGTGAGGAAGCCTTGGAAACACATGCCGCATGCGTTGGTTAAATGCATCAGCATTTGGCTCATCGTCATCCAGTTGCCGCCTGTGGCGGGTTTCCAATTCAATTGATCGTCCTCCGCCATCTCCACCAGTCCCAGCGTCGATTTGTAGGCGCCTTCCAATTCGCTCTTGAGCAATTCGGTCCAATTCATCTTCTCTCTCTCCTTTTCCTTAAGAATATTACAAAACGATGTCGTCGATTCATAAGATGCTCACTTAAAAAAATCAATTGCGTCTGGCGGCTTATAAACGATGCGCAGCCTGCCTTTCACCCTTCCCCCTTCGCTTTTCCGGCTCACTCCTTTTTTTTCTTGTAATCGCTAAGAACCTTTCCCCGAAAGGGGAATTCATCATTCATCATTTCCCCGCTTCATTTCTCGATTACTGAACAAGTGTATAATAAAAAAGGGAAGCCGTCAATAGGAACAATGAAATTTTCTATCGAATTTTTCATAAACTCTTAACCGAAAAAGCGGGAAAAAACTTGAAAAAACTAAAAATTACTGATAAATTGGGTCTGAATTAATATACATCTATGATTTGTTGCTAGATTTTCTCTTATGAAAGGGGTGATGTATGGGATAAAAAGCCATAGGTATGCTTCCTAGCCAACGCAAAGAGAAAAAAAAATAGAAAGGAAATATCTTATGTTGAAAAAATCCATTATTTTATTTGTTGGTCTCATCATGGCCGCGGTTCCGTCTTTCGCCACGACGAAGACGGTAGGCAAATCCGGCGCCCAATTCACCTCCATACAAAAAGCCATCGATTCGTTCACGGAAGCCGAAGTCACCGACGGAACGCCCGACGTCGTCGAGATTATTGATAGCGCGGAATATGACGAACAGGTCATGATTGGCGGATTGATCCCCGATCCCGATCTGAAATTCCCCGAAACTCAAACGGGATACTTGGATTCGGTTATCGCCTTGACGGCAAAGCGCGATCCCTTCACCTTGCGCGGCAAGGATCCCGCCAACCGTCCCAAGATCAATCCTGTCTCCCCGACTCCTGTAACCTACGGCGTCTTCACCAATGACGTAACCGATCATTTCATCGCCACTTTCTCCTATCTGGGAATCAACATCAACGTGGAAAATATCGAAATCCTTCAATCCTCCGTGATCGATGCCGATCAATACGGGATGAATGGCCAGGCGGGCCAGGCGACGTTCAAAAACGTTCTCTTCGCTCATAGCGGCGATGCTTCGGCGGGCGAGGCTCTCATCAATTTCAATAATGCCGCCGATATCGCAGGCCAGGGATTCGATAATTCCTACTATTTCGTCGATTGCGCTTTTGACGGCGCCATCAACGGTGAGCGCAGCGAAATCAACTCGATCTATTTCCACGGTTATACCAGCGGCGATGCGACGGAAGCGGGCGTCAATATCGAAGATATCGCCGCCAACATGACCTTCGAAAATTGCAAATTCCTCAATGCGGAAGAACCCATGGTCATCCGGGGACGCGATCAAGCCAACAACGTTACTCTAAAAAATTGCTTTTTCTCCAACAACCTGCATGGCGCCCGCGGCGCGGGTAAAGGTTCTCTTATGGTAGAGAATTGCATTTTCACGAAAAACGCCATCCAAACTGGCGATTTCGAAAACGAAACCGGCGCTGTAGAGACGGCGGGACGCAGCGGCTTTACGCCTTCCGTTACAGTGAAAAATTCTTTGTTCGTCGATAATTTCAATCGCGACGAGGTGGGCGATTTGGGAATCAATTCGAAAGTGGGTTCGATTTTAATTAAAAACGACGGAACCGATCCCGACGTATCTATTGAACAATGCACATTTGTCAACGATCCCATCGCCATTCGTTTTCATGACGCTTCGGGACGTCCCCGCAAAGCGACGGTCAACAATAACATCTTCAAGAACGCTTTTATCGTTCTTACGGCGGACGCCTATTTCGGCAACAACGCCGATGCAAACGATGACGGGCTGATTCAAAACGTCATAGCCAACGGCTCTGGAAACATCTTCGATGCCAACAAGGTTGTCGTCGAGGAACAGGATAAACTTCCCAACGTTAAAATTCAGGGAAGCGATGCCAGCGTCGTCTTCAACAATCCCGCCATTGCAACCGACGATCCATTCAGTGGACCGCCCTACAAAGTTGCTTCCGGCGCGCCTGTTGGAGTTGGAGCCGATCTCAGCCCTTCCACAACTGTGGGAGAATTTATGCTGTACTAATCGATCGCAATTAAAGATTGTTTATGAGACCCGCCTTTCTCCACCCGAAGGCGGGTCTTATTTTTTTTTCAAAAAAAGGTTGACAATTTGTTGTAAGCGTGATTTACTTACTTGTGTAAAGTAATTCTCAACACAACTCTTTGAGGGAGAACTATTGCGGGAAGGCCCCCCCTCCTCAAAAACTTAGGACGACGCTGCCTGCGTCCGCTTGCAATAGTTCTTCCTCACTTTTTTTCTCATCTCATATCAGTTATATATATATCATTATCAAATAGTTATCCATTACCTCTCATCATCACCGCATCCCAAAGTTTCACTCCCAACGAAGCCGCGATCACTTCGCATTTCGCTTTTAAAATAAAGAAAATCCTCTTATCCGCGAGCGGTAAAGTTTCGTAATTCGCTTGCCCTTTCGAGACGATGATATCCGCTTTTTCGTATAACGCTTTCAATTCCTTACTGGCTTTCGTTAGGATCGTTCCTAATTCGTCATTGCCGTTTTCTATGACATTCGCCATCCGATCTAATCCGACGGTCTTAGCGTCCTCCATCGTGGCGTCGTTGAGCACGGGAACGCTGCGGACGACGGCGGCGATTTCCAAAAGGGGATAATGCTTCCGTATCTCTTCGATGAATACTTTATCGAAGACGATTTCACCTGCATTATCGCAAAAATAAAGCAGCAATCTCTCCGATTTTCCTTCCGCTTCGTCGAGCGCCTCAGCGAATTTCCGGTAATCGTCGCGCTGGAAACCCTCACGCATCACTTTATCGATCGTCGCCTGAATATCGAAATCCTCATGAATCCCCAGGTCGATAATGTTGCCGCAAGCGGCCAGTTTGCTGGCGATATGGAGAGGTTCGGAACTCTGCGTAATTCGTTCTTTCAATGAAGGGTATAATTCCAAAGCCATTCGATTGTTCGCCTTTTTTATTTCCGCGAATGGATCGCGGCTACCCGCATGGTTTTGCGCCAAACGAATGGCGAATAACGACAGTTCCGCCGGACTCAAAGCGGGATCGGCGGGATCGATGATGGCGTCGAGTTCCCGCCGCAACGATTCCAGGCATTCGAGCGAATGATGATTTCCATTCCGAACCAACTGATAAATCCGAATCCCTTGGCGCTTGGCGCAATCGATGCAAGGCGCTTGATATTTCATTTGTTGACTTTCTATGGTTTTATTTCGAAATTGATTGAACGGCATGGTCATTATAATCGCCAATCCAAAGATGAAAACGGGCAGGCTTTAGACGGAAAGACGGGCGTCTACAATGCGAACATGATCGCCCAGAGGCGCCCAAACCGCCGGATTAGCGGCGGTGAAAATCGCCAGCGACGGGCATCCCGCCGCCGCCGCCATATGCGTAACGCCGCTGTCGTTCCCTATAAACAAATCCGCCTGTTTTAGAATCGCGGCAAGAGAACGCAAAGGTTCGTCTTGCAAAAGAACCACATTACTATTTCCCAAAAAATGCAAAACGCTTTCCACCGCCTCCCCGTCAGCGGGACCTTGCGTAAGCAATATTTGCAGCGGCCAGCGCCGTTGCAATGCCTGCGCCGCATGAGCGAACCATGGCGGCGGCGCTTGTTTCGCACGGCTCCCCGCCCCCGCATGAAGAACCAGTAAAAAATGGCGCGAACGATCGATGCCCAGTTCATCCAAACGCCGTTGGGCGGCGGCGATTTCCGCTTTCGTTAGCGAGAGACGCGGCGCTTGTAATTGATCGATGGGGACTAAACCATCCAGCGCATGAAGATAATGCCGAGAGGCATGGATGGAACCTTCCGCATCAGGCAATGCGGGATGTATTCGAACGATTTGATCTTGGCGAACCTGCAACCGTTCTTTTAAAGCCAATTCTTTGGAAGCGGTATAACAGATAATAAAATCGAAGGCGCTTAAGTATTCTTTAAGAACCGGATGAATCGGAACGTCCATCCAAAAAAGGCTTTCCACGCCCTTATATTCGGAAGAGACGGCGCAATCAGCCAGTCCCGCGCCTGTCAACAGTTCCATTCGCTCCTTGTTCCCCATCAATTCGATCCAAGCGCAAGGGTATTGTTCACGAATGGCAAGAATAGCGCTGGATAACAGAATCGTATCGCCGATAGCGCCGTTGCGCATCAAAAGCCAGCGGACGGACGTTGGCGGATTATTAACCACTGGCGTCAGGCTTTCGCAACAGATAAATCGAAGTTCGCCGATGGCGGTAAACGGGGATGAGATAATCCGGTTTGAGAATGGATAAATCGAGGTTTTTCGCCAGATTGGGAAACGGTTCGACCAAATGCGTAATCCCTGCGCCGCTTAACCGTTTCGCCAGTTCTGAAGCCTCTATCGTTTCGGGGAGATTCTCCAAAAAAGGAAGATAGCCGTATTTAATGCCGGAAATATGCTTCCGCTGTAAGGGATAGCCGATTCCCAATACGTAAGCATCCAGAGGAAGATGCCCATTCGCCCATTCGATGGCGGGATAGGCGAAAAATCGCTTAGTAAGAAAATCGCTGCGCTGCTCGGCGCTGAACATCGGCAAAACGGATTCCTTCAAATCCTGCAATTGAACATAACGATAAGTAATCGCATTGAAAAAGAAAACCATAGCCGCTGCTGGCAGTAAAAATCGCTGTAGCGATTCCATGTTCTGCAGGGCGTCCCTGACGGCATAGAGGGAAAAAACGGCGGGAATCGCCAACAGGATCAATGTCGAAGCAAAAAAACGTCCGTCGTTATTATCCACGAATAGCGAAAACAATAAGAACGATAGAAGAATATGGATAGATAATCCTGCGAAAACATACCCCGGCAATTGCGCTCCGATGCCGATCTTTTTCCACCAAACGGAAGCCAACAGGGATGCGCCGCCCAGGATCAGCAGCGCATTTCCGTCCAACAATAAAAGCCAAACGCGATTTAGCCAAAAAGGAAGAATATTCCCAGCGCTATAGGTATCCGCCGCGGGAGCGTGATGGCGGAAAAAATCGTAAGCCTGGCCTGCGGCGGGAGTATGCGTTCCGAAAAGTGTAGGCATAAGCGGATACACAGGATTGCCTGTCCAAACGGCATTGTAAATAAGCCAAGGCAACATGGGGAGAAGCCCTAAAACAGCAGCGGGAAAGAGCAGCCGCAGCCACCGGCGAACGGAGAAATTTCGTAAAGTTAAAATCAATAAAAAAGTATATGGAATGAAAAAAACCAGCCAGGCGACGTATTTGGTTCCCATCGCCATACCGGCGAAAAAACAGGAAAAGAGCAAGCAGCGGCTTTTCATAGCTTCCTTCTCTTCCCGCCAAACAAAGTAAAGAAACCATAACGCCATTAGTTCCCAAAAGGCGCGAATGAGATCGATATACGCTGAGGTCGCCAAAAAACCGAATAACGGCAGCGTCGCGGCCAACTGCGCCGCCAACCACCCCGCTTCCGGATGCAACAGCTGTTTGACGAACGATCCCAAGGCCAGCAAAATAAAAACACCGAAGAGGTAATGGATCAGCTTAGCGAGGGAATCGTCTCCCAATCCCAACGCAAAACCATAGAGAATTTCCCCATTTTTCGGCATATACGTGAAGACGTGCCAAGTAATTTCCACAATCTTCCCATACGCTAGATAGAGGTTGGGCGTTGATAGATGATAGTCGTAAGGATCGCTGCGGGTTTCGGGCGTAAAAACCGTGCCGAGACAAACGATAAGCATGACGGCGATGCAGACTTGATAGACGCTGGAAGACAGATTCCCTTCTTTCCAAAAATAAGCCAGCCAGATTTTGCGCATAGATATCGCGCGAATGACGGCGGCGGCGAAATAAAACGCCCAAATCGCCCAAAACGCCGGCGCGGCGTAGCCTCCCGTCGATCCCAATATAATCAGGAACGCCGAAAGCCAAACCATCCCTACGCCCCACGCGATGGCTTTGGGGCAATCGGACGGCATTCCTAAAAACCGCAATGTGTAAGCGCCGATCGCTTCGCCGCCCGCCGCAAGACAAAATCCGGTTCCGATGTAGAGAATGAAATCGATCAAAACTTCCCTTGCCTGAATTCAACTAGAATCTTGGATAGAACAGCATACAATGTTTTATCGCAGAATTTTAGCCAAGGTAAGATCGAAACAGCGGTTGATCGTCAGCGTAATAGATAAATCCATGGAACTCGGTTCCAATAAATGAGGTAGATGATGCGAGTCACTTTCGTATTCGATAATGTATCGTTAAGCCACCAACCCTTAGGTCCTTGCTACATTTCCGCCGTGCTCAAAGAGGCGGGACACTCCGTTTCCGGCGTCAACGTTGACGAAGGTCCTGATTACGTGGAAAAAATTGTCCGCACTGCGCCCGGCATCCTCGCCTTTTCCACGACAACGAGCCAGATGCCGCTATATTTGAAGGTTAACCGCGAACTGAGGCGGGAATATTCCTGCTTCTCGCTCTTCGGCGGCCACCACCCCACCTTCTTTCCCCAAATGATTGAAGAAGAAGGCGTCGACGCCATCTGCGTCGGCGAGGGAGAATACCCCATGCTCGAATTGCTCGACCTGTACGAATCGGGAAAAGATTACACTGGCGTTGCAGGCATGAATTACAATATAAACGGCAAGATCGTCTCCAATCCCCCGCGTCCCTTCATCGACAATAAAAGCCTCAACCAACTTCCCTTCCCCGATCGCGAACTGATTCGCGATTTCCCCATCTGGAAATATCGCATCGGCTACGTCATTGCGGGACGAGGCTGCCCTTACGATTGCTCCTTCTGTTTCAATCACGTCTCCCGCGACACCCAGGCGGGACGTTGGACCCGCATCCGCAGCGTGGATAACGTTCTCGCCGAATTGAGGTGGCTCAAAGACGTTTACAAAGTCCTCTACATCGCCTTCCAGGACGACACCTTTATCCTCAACCGCCGCTGGCTGCGGGAATTTTTACCCCGCTACGGCGAGGAAATCGGCCTGCCCTTTATGTGCAACGTGCGCTGCGACCTTACGGACGAGGAAGAAGCCCAGCTTCTGTCCCAAGCGGGCTGCATCCGCGTGGCGATGGGAATCGAGAACGGCCAGGACGATCTCCGGCAGAAGATTCTCGCCAAAAATATCAGCACGGAAGAGATTCAAAACGCTTGCGATCTTTATTACAAATACGGCATCCGCGTCATGGGCCAAAATATGATCGGCGTACCCGGCGAAACGGTGGAATCAACGATATCCACCATTGAACTCAATATCCGCGCCCGCACCCACATCAATATGTTCTCCTTCTTCCAACCCTTCCCAGGAACGAAACTCGCCGAGTTATGCGCGGCGGAATACGGCTTCAGCGGCGATCTCAACGAAATCCCCCGCGAGTATCAGGACCGGTTAGCGGACAGCATCAAACTGAACGACAAGGAATTGATCGAGAAAATCGGACAATGCGCCCATCTTTTCACCAGTTATCCCCGCGTATTCTGGTTCACGAAAAAAGTATTATCGTGGCTGCCATCCCTCCGCTTAAAACTCTGGTACTTGGATATCCTCGTTCGTATCAAAAGAGAACTGCTCAAAAAGGGCGAGGCCGGTCTCCCCGCCGTCTGGCATCAGCCCAAATTCATCATGGAAGCCGCCCGCTCCGAACAGCCGGATATTCCCATTCAATCCGTAGGCCGTGAAATCCGGCGGGAAGCGGCGTAAGATAATAACTGATTTTTGAATCAATAAGATTGGAATTCCTTTTATAGAGAGGTATTTTAATGAACTGTCGTCGCGCAGACCATCTCGTTTGCATCGGCGCTCTTTTGGCGCTATCTTTTCTCCTGGTTGGAAATATGCCTGCATCCGCCGCTTCAAACGCTCTCCAAGAATATATTGAAAATCCCGATCCCGCCTATTCCTGGGTCAATTACGATCGCGGTGAGGCGGAAGGTTTGGATATATACTATCTCCAACTCCACTCCCAAACCTGGATGGGCATTCCCTGGTGTCACCAGTTAACGATTCTCATGCCGAAAGAACGCGCCCAATCGGATTGCGCGCTGCTTTTCATCAACGGCGGCTCCAACGAAAACGGCCAACCCAAATGGAAAAAGGCGGACAAGGAAACGCTCCAGTTTTTCGGACGCATGGCCGTTGGCTGCGGCTGCCCGGCGGCCATCCTCAGCCAAGTCCCCAACCAACCTCTGTTTGACGGTAAAAAGGAAGACGAAATCATCTCCTTTACCTTCGATAAATTCCTAAAAACTAAGGATCCCAATTGGCCGCTTCTTTTTCCTATGGTCAAAAGCGCCGTCAAGGCGATGGACGCCGTTCAAGCATTCTGCGGCGATAAATTGCAATGGAAAGTAAAGAAATTCGTCGTCTCCGGCGCTTCCAAGCGCGGCTGGACCACCTGGCTGACCGGCGCCGCCGATAAGCGCGTCAAAGGCATTGCGCCGATGGTCATCGATACGCTGAACATGGGACCGCAAATGAAGCACCAGGTCGAATCCTTTGGATCGTACAGCCAACAAATCGAGGATTATACGAAATTGAATTTGCCGGACAAACTCGGCTCTCCCGAAGGAAAAGTGCTAACCGATCTTGTCGATCCCTACGTCTACCGCCGGAAACTTAACATCCCCAAATTGATTTTCATGGGCACGAACGACGAATATTGGCCGGTCGACGCCATCAAGTATTATTTTGACGATCTCCAAGGCGAAAAGTACATCCATTACGTCCCCAACGCCGGTCACGACCTCGGCGGCGGCGAACAGGCCGTGCGCGCTTTGGGCGCCTTCTTCTATCAATGCGCCCGAGGCGAAAAACATCCCAAAGTGACATGGCGTCTTTCGCAAAAAGAAGATGAAGCCGTATTGAAAGTCGCAGCGGACGAGAGCGTCATCAGCGCGAACCTCTGGACCGTTCTTTCCTCCGACCGGGATTTCCGCAACGACAAATGGTCCAGCCTTCCCTGCGGCGAAGAAAATTCCCCCAAATTCGCCGCTGAAGTATCCTTCCCCAAATCGGGTTACAAAGCCTTTTACGTAGAATGCGTCTTCCCCAGCCCCCTGGGAGAAACCTACTCCCAATGCACCCGCGTCTACGTCGCCAATCCGTTAGGAGTGATGGATTGAACGGGATGCGGTTGGGGGCGTTTTTTTGTTGACTGACCTACGGATATCGTTATAATCGAGAGAGGGAAATATTCTGTTATAAGACGAGAAGAAAAATGTCCAATTATCCAGCAAAAGAAAAATCAAATTCTACGGTACAAATGCCAAAATCGCCTCAGAATGAAAAAAAACTCGGAATGAGAACGATAATCGGTTTGGACAAGCCTACGAATTTGGATGCAGAAGCTGTAAGCAAAGCTATTGATTATTGTTACGAAGTAAGAACCTTATTAGTGTCTTATTCGGATTTGCATAAATGGTCAATAGTGAAAGCGGGTAAAATGCTTAAAAATTTCGCCACTAAAAATGAAGCGGTTAATTATGGACGCCGTTTAGCGAAAAAAAATAATTACGACCTGATTATTCATAGAAAAGATGGGAAAATCATCGAATCCATCCGTCATGGCTTGATCCCCATGAGGCGCGCCCCCAAATGAAGACGGCGAACTATGAAAAAAACGTTTTTATAAATTGTCCTTTTGACGACGATTATAAATTCCTTTTTGATGCTCTCGTTTTTGCCGTTCGCGACTGTGGATTTACCGCCCGTTGCGCCTTGGAAATCGACAACGCCGCTCAAACAAGAATCGATAAAATCGTAAAAATCGTTTCGGAATGCCAATGGGGCATCCACGATCTATCGCGAACGGAACTCGATGCAAATAACTTGTTGCCTCGGTTTAATATGCCTTTTGAGTTGGGCATCTTTTTAGGCGCAACCTGGTTTGGCGACGAACATCAAAGAGAAAAACGCTGCTTAATTCTCGATAAAGAAAAATACCGTTATCAAAAATTTTGTTCGGATATCTCTGGTCAAGACATTAGCGTTCATGATGGAAATATCCAAAAGGCGATTACTCTTATCCGCAATTGGCTGCAAATTGGTTACTCAGACAAAAACATTGTCATTCCCTGCGGTTCCATCCTATTTCAACGATATGAAATATTTGAAGACGATCTTCCAATTATATGCAAAAATATGAACCTTAACGAGAAGGAGATAATCTTTAGCGATTTTATTTTTCTAATCGAAAAATGGTTATTGAAAAACGATTGGAGGAGAGTTGATATTTTATAAATTCCATAAAGCCATTGCCAAAATAATGACGTAAATTTACATACGAATGCTATGCGCCCATACCCAACGGCGAACGTGGAGAACCGATTGACGGCTCTGGATTGGAATCGTCATCCCTTCCCGGCGAGGGAATTCGCTTTTGCGATCTTCCCGGCTTGCGCAAAAAAATAATCCCCGAAAAATCAGCTGGACGCCTTGGACTCTTCGATACATAATAGAAAGAGAAGAACTTCGATTATCGGGGGATTCCAGCGCTATGTTCATCGATGCAGTACGATCAATAAGAAACGCTAGGCCAATGGCGATGCTGGCGGCGATCGCGGCGGCCTTTTTGCTCATCGGCGCGGGATGCGCCTCGCCTTCCTTCAAAGCCATGCCCGCGCCAGGAATCGATTTGACTCCCAATGGAGATATGGCTATCCAGAGACAAGGCAATATCTCCATCAGCATTCGCCAGGCGAGTTTGCCCAACCGGTTATACGGCGAACTCACCGCCTTCACCGTCGCCATCAGCAATCTCGCCGATAAAGAAACCGACTTCATTCCCAAAGAATTTCTTCTTTTCGAAGGCTCTGGGCGCCAGTTTTTCGCCCTGCCGAAAGAAGCGATAAACGAAGTTTCCAACGTCAGGGTTTCCCGTACTTTTATCACGTACGGCTTCGCTTATAGCCATTACTACAATCCCTGGTGGATCGGCGGCGGTCCCGTATTCGTCGAACGATCATATCCCAGCCTTTTGGCGAATGCTCTGCCCACCGGCCCCATCAGGATTTTCCCCCGCTCCATCGTGGAGGGCAATCTCTACTTCAACGCGCCTTCCACGCGGCTGGATTCCGCGCGCATCCGCATTACGCGCCTGGAGCGGTTTCCTAAAGATCAAAATGACGCGCCGCCGGAGTATACTTACGTATTCCCCTTCGCCGTCATCAAATAATATAGAGCGGCTCATGAATGATCCGGCTTGCTGCGGCAAGCCCTAACTATCGAATCCTCTCGCGCAAGCCGGAACCGAATCGAAGGGAGGAACGATCATGAATCGTATAATCCTCATATTGGCCATCGCGGGCATTCTCGGCGTACTTCTCGCGCCGATGGAAGCCCAATCCCAGCGCTATTATTATCGCCCCTATTTCGCAGGCAGCGGCTACGCTTACGCCTATCCTCTTCTTGTCCGTTACGAACGGCCCATCTTCGGCAATCAATATCCCTACGAATTCAAACGCCGTCCGCTCAGCGTGCCCGATACGTCGCGCCTCGCCTTGCCGAAAACGCAAATCGTCTACGTCAATTCGCCTTATTCTTTTTCGCCTCTGCCATACGCTTCTTATTACCCGCCGCCTTCTCTTTCCTCTTACGGGAATCTGGAGGCCGTTAGTCCTTATCGTCCCCCCATCTCCGAACGCCAAATTCCGCCATCCGTTTCTCCCCCGTCTCCCCCGCCCCGCCCTCAAGAGGAGAGCCAATCTTTCGCCGAGCATTTGACGGAAGCCAACCGGCTGTTCAAGCAACGGGATTACGTAAACTCCGTTCCTGAATTCCGCCAGGCAACGAACAAGCAGCCCAGCAACGCTCCCTCGCAAATGGGTTTCGCCCTGGCTCTCTTCGCAACAGGCGATTACGGCGCAGCGGCGTCCACGTTGCGGCAAGCGCTCAAACTGCATTCCGCCTGGTACGACAAAGCGGTGGATTTATCGGTCTATTACGGCGATTTGAACGATTTCAAGGCCCATTTTGCGCTGCTCGACCGCTATCTCCTCAAACAGGCAGACAATTTGAACGTAAAATTTCTCTGGGGATATCTGCATTTCGTGGAAGGAAGGCTGCAAAAAGCGGCGGACGCCCTGGCGCAAATTTTGGAAAAAGATCCCAACGAATTGGAAGCGACAACAATGCTGGGACGCTTAGCCGCTAAACAGCTGGAACCATAAATATCAAAAACAGTGGTCAGTGGTCAGCCGTAGGGTGGGCTCAAAGCGAAGCGTAGCCCACCAACTCTTGTCGAAGTGTTTCATAAGAGTAAATTTTGAAAACAGAAAATCAACCGCTGTTTTTAGGTTCATTGCCGGATCGGCGGATATTAGCGGCTAAAGCATCCAGAACGCCATTGAGAAAGCGGGGAGAATCGACGTCGCCGTAGCATTTCGCCAGTTCGACGGCTTCGTTGATAATCGCTTTGGGAGGAGCGCCCTTTTCGTCGAGCAATTCGCAAACGGACAGGCGCAGGATGTTGCGCTCCACGGGTGACATGCGGTCCAAGCGCCAATGCTTAGAATGTTTCTGGATGAATTGATCGATTCGGCTTTGTTCCTTGCAAGCGCTTAGGATTAACTGCCGGGCGAACGATTCCGATTCCGAATTGATGAAAAGGCAGTCGTCATCCTTCCACCAGTTCGGCGAAAAAAGAATGGGATGTTCTTCTCCCAGCCCGCGAAGAAAATCGAAACCGAAAAGCACTCTCAAGGCGTATTCGCGCCCAGCGCGGCGAAAACCGGATGATCGGGTCATAACTGCTCGCAAATATTGGCCATTTCGATAGCGGCGAGGGCGGCGTCGAAACCCTTATTGCCGGCTTTGGTTCCCGCGCGCTCTATGGCCTGTTCGATGGTGTTGGTGGTGAGAACGCCGAACGAAATCGGAACGCCGGTCTCCAGGCTCACATGGGCGACGCCTTTGGATGCTTCCGCCGCCACGTAATCGAAGTGGGGCGTTTCGCCCCGAATGACGGCGGAAAGCGCGATCAAAGCGTCGAATTCGTCGGTGAGCGCCATCTTCTTCAGCACCAAGGGGATTTCCCACGATCCCGGAACGCGCACGATGGAGATATGTTCTTCCTCGCCCCCATGCCGGATAATGGCGTCCAACGCGCCCTCCAGCAATCGTTCGGTGATAAAACTATTGAAACGCGATACTACGATGCCGAAAGTCTTCCCAGCGGCGTTCAGATTTCCTTCGATGTATTGCGACATATTCAATCTCCCCCGGTTTCAATCCACGCTCCCGCGAGGGGAGCGACTCACCTATTTGGCGGGCTGCGCTTTGCTTTTAGCCCACCCTACAGTCTTTGGGATTCAACCTAACTTGGCGGGCTACGCTTCGCTTTGAGCCCACCCTACAATCTACGCTTTGCTTTTAGCCCACCCTACAGTTCTCCCCTCACTCTGACCCTCTCCCAAAGGGCGAGGGGATGGAATTGCGTAACATGAGTTACATAAATATATGCCCCATTTTCTTTTCTTTGGTTTTCAAGTAATGAATATTATGCTCGTTCAGTCCCACTTGCAGGGGAACTCGCTCCACGATTTCCAATCCAAAGGCGGACAAGCCTACGATCTTGCGCGGATTGTTGGTCATCAAGCGCATTTTGCGGATGCCGAGCGAAGAAAGAATCTGCGCGCCGATTCCATAATCCCTTTCATCAGGCTTGTGTCCCAGTTTCAGATTCGCTTCCACGGTGTCGTAGCCTTGATCCTGAAGCACGTAAGCGCGCAGTTTTTCCACGAGGCCGATGCCGCGCCCTTCTTGCTTCATATACAACAGAACGCCGCGCCCTTCCTTTTCGATCGCCCGTAGAGCGGCGGCCAATTGTTCGCCGCAGTCGCAGCGCAGCGAACCCAGGACGTCGCCCGTGAGGCATTCGTCGTGAACCCGCAACAATACTGGCTCCGGCGTGGTTACGTCGCCTTTCACTAAAGCCAAATGGATTTTGTCGTCCACCTGATTCTCGAAAAGGTGAAGATTAAAATCGCCGTATTTAGAGGGCAATTTCGTCACCAATATTTGATTGACCAATTTTTCGATTCGATGGCGGTAAGCGATCAAATCCTCGATCGTAACGATGCCGATGCCGTATTTTTGCGAAAGCTCTTCCAAAGCGGGCATTCGCGCCGCATTGCCTTCTTCATCAAGAATTTCGCAGAGAGCGCCGACGGGAGTCAATCCGGCGATTTTCAACAAATCGGTAACCGCCTCCGTATGGCCTTGGCGCCGCAGAACGCCGCCAACCTTGGAAATCAGGGGAAAAACATGCCCCGGACGACCGAAATCTTCCGGTTTGGCGTTTTCATCGGCGAGACGCCGGATCGTTGTCGCCCGGTCCTTGGCGGATATGCCAGTTGTCGTTCCTTGCAGCGCATCGACGCTCACGGTAAAACTAGTATGGTGCAGGGACGTATTCTGCGCCGTCATCAAATCGAGATCGAGCCGCTGCGCCCGATCCTTTTCCATAGAAACGCATAACAATCCCTTAGCCACGGTAATGATGAAATTCACCTGTTCCTGGGTGATGATTTGCGCGGGATAGACTAAATCCCCCTCGTTCTCCCGGCTTTGGTCGTCGGTAACGATGAGCATTTTGCCTTGCTTCAGATCTTCGATCGCCTGTTCTACGCTTAGCGTCATTTTAATAAGCAAATCTCATGTAGGCTCTTCAAGCTAGCTGCTTTCGGATTAACTGGGAATACTACCTTGCCAATATCATATTAATCTTATCCTTGAAACTCGCAAAGAGTAATGGGATTGAATTGATTTTGAACATAAATCCCGCAGTTTTCTTGGATTGCGAAATACTATCCAGAGAAAATTACCGCTTCTCAAAAACCGTATTGCCGCAGCTTTTCGGCTGTCAATCCAGAACCAAGTTCGACGGCGCCCATCGATAGCAGCCTTTGGATGTAGCGGGCAAGAATATCGATTTCGATATTAATGGGGTCTCCCGGTTTTTTCGCGCGCAGGTTGGTGTTTTGGATGGTATGGGGGATAAGCGCGGCTCCGGCGCGGTCTTCACCCGCTTCCGTAACCGTCAAACTGATCCCCTCGATGCAGATCGATCCCTTCTCGGCGATATAAGGAGCCAGGCGGTTGGGAAAACGAAACCAAAGCCTTCCTTCCACGCTCAAGGATTCGATGGCGCCGACCGCATCAACATGACCAGCGACAATATGTCCACCCATTTTATCCGTAGGACGCAGGGAAGGTTCAATATTCAGCAGGGCGCCCGCTTTCGCGTTGGCGAAAGTTGTGCGCGTCAACGTCTCGCAGGAAAGATCGGCCCAGAAGCATTCCTCATCCAACGCGGCGACTGTCAAGCAAACTCCATTGACGCATATGCTATCGCCCAGGTTGGACTCCGGCGCGGTCATCGGGGCGGAGATGCGCAGTCTGGCGGATTCGCCAAGCTGAACGACTTCCGCCAATTTTCCTACTTCGCGCACAATGCCGGTAAACATGAATCATTCCTTCCAATCGACGATCCCCTGGATCAAGACGTCATCGCCCAAGAATCGCCGCTCGATTCTTCGCAATAGCGGCGCTTCCTTCATTGTAGCCGCGCCACGGCCTTCATAAAACGTTGGCGCGCCAGCGCCGCCGATCAGCTTGGGGGCGATATAGATCGCCAATTCATTTGCTAGCCGCGCTTCCAAAAATGAGGTATGGATGCGCGGTCCGCCCTCGATATAAACGCTCAAAATATTCTCCTGCGCCAGGAGGGATAAAACTCCCGCAGGATCGAGCGCCCCTTCCTTGCCTGGCGTTACGAATATTCGCGCTCCCAGCTGTTCCAATTCCCTTCTCTTCCCAGCGGATGCGATTTCTAGACAAAAAATCCAAACGGGCGCTTCATTTATTGTTTGGAATAAGCGCGCTTGCGGACGAATTCTCAGAGTGGAATCCAAGACAATCCGGATGGGCGGATTGAATTCTCCCCGCGTTATCCCTTCCGGTCTGGCGGTTAAAGAAGGATCGTCCTTCTCGATAGTCCCGATCCCAACCAGAATAGTGTCCATTTCGGCGCGCATCTCATGAACATGAGCGCGGGCGGCCTCGCCGGTAATCCATCGGGAATTACCCGGCGCCGTGCATAATTTTCCATCCAGAGAGGCGGCGGCTTTTAAAACAACCCAGGGCAGGCCTTTTTCATGGCGATGAAAGAAAAAGCGGTTCTCGTAACGGGCTTCCTCTTCCAATAATCCCACATCGGCCATCACTCCTTTTTCCCGAAGAATTGCAATCCCCATACCGCTCACGGCGGGAAAAGGATCGAGGACGGCGGCGATGACGCGGCGGACGCCCGCTTCCAGAATGGCGTCCGTACACGGCGGAGTAGCGCCATAGTGGCAGCAAGGTTCCAGCGTAACATACATTACAGCGCCGCGAGGATCTTCGCAGCAGACGGAAAGCGCTTCACGCTCGGCGTGGGGCATCCCTTTACGCAGGTGATAGCCTTCGCCAATGATGCGCGGTTTGGATTGGGGAGAATCGAATTGGGCGATGACGCAGCCGACGCGGGGATTGGGAGAGGCGGTGAAACGGCCGCGATGAGCCAGTTCCAGAGCCTGGCGCATCAAGGCTTCGTCATGAAAAGAAAACGAAGGGGAGGATCCGCTCAACGAGACAATTGGCCGACTCCGCTTAATCCCATGCGTTCGGTGAAATCGACGACGTTTTGCAAAATTTCCACCGTAGGCCGTTCATCGCGCACTTCTACGACGAAGGGACCGCGATAATCGCATTGGCGCAATCGGTGGAAAACTACATCCCACGGCACATCGCCTTCGCCGGGGATCAAATGTTCGTCGGCGCGCCCCCGGTTGTCGTTCGCATGGATGGAAAAGATTTTTTCGCCGAACTCTTCCAAAACGGCGGATAGGTTGCCTCCCGCAAAAGCGCGTCCGATATCCAGGCACATGCCGACATTGGGCAAATCCAATTCCGTCAGACTGCGATAGAGATTGAGAGCGTCGCCGCCGAAATAAGCGCTGGGAAAATTTTCGATGGCGATGCGCACGTCTCGATCCTCGGCGTAGCCGCTGATGTCGCGCAAGGTCTCCCATAGCGAATTCCAGCGCTCTTCCGTTTGATACTTTTCGCTCTCGATGCTGCTGGGGTGAAAAGTAATCAAGGAAGCCCCCATCAATAAGGCGGCGTCCAACGCCTTCTGGCAGGCGAAAACGGTCTCTTCCCGCTCCTGCTCGTCCGGGCTGGAGAGATCGCCGACGCCGCTGGGAGCGTGCATGGATATTCTGCGGAAACCCAATTCCCGAATCGCCATTCCCGCTTTTTGTATTTCCTCGGGATCGCCGATGTCGAGATGCCTTTTCGTGCAAAAAATTTCGACCGACTCGATCCCATACTCTTGCAATAAGGAGAGTTTGCCAAGGAACGAGGAAGGAAGCCAGGTATAGGAGGAAATCGACAGATACATTTACATCCCCTTTATTTTTGGAAATCCATTACAGCTATTTTTCCCAGCCGAATACGAAAAAAAAATCCTCAACGACGTGGATGCGCATTCGCCGGGAAAAAGGCGATGGATTCCTAACCCTCAAACTCAAAAAGAAATCTGTTAAATGGACTGGAACTACTCTACTATGAAGTCTATCGGCCTCCCATCAAGAATGTCAACCCCAAAACAAATGAATAAAATATAAAGTCATTACTTTCGTTCAATCTTTACATTAATTACGATGAAGGACTTCCCGAAGCGGAGAACATAAGATAAAATTCTTGACTTATCATGAGTTACATCTATCTTTTCGTTGCATTAAAAATTACAGACAACGTCGCCCGGACGGCGCAGCAAACAATGCAAACCCGGTTGAACGCCGTCCACTTAAAATCGGTGCGCCGATCCGATTTCTGGGAGATGTCTTTTCCCGGACGATCGCCCCAGCAAGCCAGACAAATCGCCGAAACCATCGTTCAAAAAACCGCCTTTTTCGCCAATCCCAATAAGCATATCTGGCGCATGGAGGAATCCGAACAGCCAATAGAAGAATCCGGCCCCTATTCATTTCCGTCCTGCGTTGACGCTTCCGTTCTTGTCTGCGACCGCGTGGACGGCTTGGCGGAAGGAACGCTGGAAGCGCTCGCGAAACTATTGGATGAAAACCAGCGTCCCGCGTCCTTGAAAAGGGGCGTCTGGTGGGATATGCAATTCGAGAACCTCAGTCCGGAAGCCATCCGCCAAGAGACCGAAAAGTTAACGTTGACGACCAGCCGGAAACAAGGATTGCTGGCCAATCCTCATTATCAATCCTATCAAACGTTTTACGCCGATTCGCTTTAATAACCATGAAACGAAATTGAAAATTCGATCCGTTACTCCACCCCTTTTGCCTGAAGGCGAACGCATCGTTCCGGTTCCGCCGGAAGAGTTTCATAACGTATTGGACGTGCTGGAAACGGCCTTTCCCAATACGCCGCGCACGCTTTTTTCCACTCTCACGCTGCAAGACCCTTGGCGTCAAACGAAATTCAGCTTGGCCGTCGTTAAAGGCAAGCGTTATCTTGCTCACATCCAAATCTTCGACCGTTCGATTTATATCGACGGCGTTTCGGTTCGCATCGGCGGCGTGGGCAGCGTTGGATCGCGTCCCGAATGCCGAGGCAAAGGCTATCCTACGGCGCTGCTGCGCTATGGTATGGATTTAATGGAAGAAGAAGGGATGGGCGGATCGATGCTCTATACCTCCATCCATCCCTTCTATGAACGCCTGGGATGGAAAACGGTGAATCAGTACGAACAGAATATCCCGGTGAAAAAAATCCTGCGCTATATTCCAAAACCGATCCGGCATCGCTCGCTTCGCGAAAACGATTACCTCTATCTGCAAGAAATTTACGGCAAGAATCATGCGCGGATTTCCGGCCTCATGCGCCGCACGCCAGATTATTGGCGGGCGCGTTCGATTTGGATGGGCCACATTCCCACCGTCATCGAACGAGATGGAAAACCGGCGGCGTATTTTTACGCCATGCAGTACAATGAAAAGAAACCGATCTTGACCATCTCGGAATACGGCTTCTCGAATCCGGACGAGGAGACGTTAACGCAATTGTTGGGAACGATGGCTCGCAAAGCGGAAGAGACGAACTGCCTTTCCTTGCGAGGTTTTTTCCGTCACAATCCCGATTTCGGCCTTTTTCTCGATGCAAGGGATTTAATCGAAAACGAAAGCGAACATAATTACGTCATGTGGAAAGACATCGGCGCTCATAAATTCGACCGTCGAATTCAAGAATTGGCGTCTCAACGGCGTTGGCTGTATTGGACCACCGACGCCTTCTAAGTCCGCCGAGTACTTAATGAATGATCGGCGAATAGGATAATCAATTACCAAGAAAACGGCATCCGGCGGAAAACAACGCTTCCATGTTTCGTAAAAACAGGCCTCTTTCCTCCCTGCAAACTTTTAAATTCTCGCTAGCGCTGGTCTTCGTCGTCATCTCGATCGGCGCAACGGGATTCTATTTTCTGGAAAAGAGCGCGGAAAGCGGCCGCGTCGAAGAGGGACGGAAAGGGGACAGCCCTCATAGTTTTCTCGATGCGGTTTATTGGTCGATCATAACGGCGACGACGACGGGGTATGGGGATTTCGTCCCCAAAACCGGATGGGGGCGAGTCTTCACCGTCTTTTTCGCCATCATCGCAGTCGTAACCATCGCCTGGGCGGGAGCCAACGCCTTGGCGTTTATCGTTGAAGGACATCTGACCGAAGCGGTGCGGGTGAAGAAAATGGAGAAAGACATCAAAGCGCTGAAGAATCATTACATCATCTGCGGCCTGGGCCGCGTAGGGATGGAGGTTGTGCAACGGCTCCGCGAATCGAAAATCCATAGATTCGTCGTCGTCGACCGCCATCGGGAGATTTTGGAAAATACGCTTCGCGACGACGAACTATTCGTCGTCGGCGACGCCACGGAAGACCAAGTGCTCAAAGACGCTCAGATCGAATTGGCTTACGGACTCATCGCCTGCATTCCCGACGACGCCGCCAACGTCTTCACCATCCTCACGGCCAAGGTGCTGAATCCCAAACTCTTCGTGATTGCGCGGGGACAACAGGACGGCTCGCAGAAAAAACTGATGCGCGCCGGCGCCAACCGCGTAGTCATGCCCTCGCGCATCGGCGGCGCCCGCATGGCGGCTATGGCGTTGCGTCCGGCTATTGTGGATTTTCTCGATCAAACCTTGCTGGTTCCCGGCGACCGCGAACCTTTGCTGCTGGAAGAGATTCTCATCGAATCGGGCAATCCTATGATGGGGAAAATGTTGAAAGAAACCCATATCAAATCGGAGACGGAAGTCATGATTATCGGCATTCGGCCCAACCAAGGAGATTTCCTTATCAATCCGCCCTCCAATTATATAATCGGCGAAGGCGACATGTTGATTGGCCTAGGCCATCACACTCACTTCAAAATGCTTCGGCGTTTGATGGGCTTGCCGGAAAACGCCAGCTAGCCTTACTCTATCTCGATTCCTCAAAGCTGCCCGAAAAAAATCGCCGTCCGCAGGTATCCTTTCCGGCTCGCCGAAATACAATACCTAAAGTAAGATCGTTGCCGAAACGGATTTATTATCGAATATCTTCCCATATACTATGAATCCTGCGTTTTCCCGTTCGCCGCATAGTCCCATGAGGACATTGCTCGCATATTTGCGGCCTGTAGCCAGACAAAATGTTCTCGGCCTGCTCGCGTTAATCCTTTACAGTTACGTCCTTATTCTGATTCCCGCCTGGGTTAAGCGGATTATCGACAGCCTGGGAAAAAACGGCTTGCGGGAAGAATTATTTCATTCCTGCCTGTGGATTTTGGCCTTGGCGGCCGGCGCGGCGGTGTTGCTCTTCTACGCTCGATGGGCCATCATCGGCGCATCCCGCTTCATCGAAGAGCGCATGCGCAACGATCTCTTCTCGCATATCTCCCGCCTGACGCCGCGCTTCTATCATTCCATAAAGACGGGCGATCTCGTCACCCGCTTCGCCAGCGACATAGAGCAGGTTCGATTATTGATAGGGCCGGGAATCATGTATCCGGGGCAGACGGTCGTCGTAACGGCGTTGGCCCTTTATTCGATGTTCTCGGTGGACGCAAAACTTTCCGTCATCTTGTTGATCCTGATCGCCATCCTCTTGATTTTCGTCAATCTGAATACTCGCCAGCTGCATAAAGCCTACCGGCAAGCCCAGGAAGTCTACTCGGACATGAGCGCCCAGGTGCAGGAAAATTTCAACGGCATCCGCGTTATTAAAGCCTATTGCCAGGAGGAAGCGGAATACGAACGCTTCCGCCGATTGAATAACCGCTTTGTGGATTACAATATCGACCAGATCAAATTGCGGGGATTGCTGTTTCCCTTCACCCGTTTCATCGGAAATGCGGGAGTCGTCGTAATACTTTGGTTTGGCGGCTATCGGGTGATCGACGGCGGCCTAACGCTGGGCGACCTTATTCAGTTCACGATCTATTATCAATTGTTGATGTGGCCGATCGTGGCGCTGGGCTGGATCATCAACGTCATCCATCGCGGAGCGGCTTCCTGGCGGCGCATCCTGTCGGTTCTATGCGTTCAGCCGGAGATCGAAATTCCCGAAACGGAAGATGCGAGTGAAATTCTGCTAGGAGATATCGAAGTTCGCGACTTGACCTTCGCCTACGAAGAAAATCGTCTCCCAGCGCTAAAAGACTTTTCCTTCCATGTCCGTCCCGGCGAAACTCTCGCCATCGTCGGTCCAACCGGCTGCGGAAAAACCACCATCGTCAATCTGCTGCTGCATCTTTACAAAATTCCTCGGGGAACGATCTTCTTCGATGGGAGAGACATCAACGACATTCCATTGATGACGTTGCGCCGATCCATCGGTTATGTTTCGCAGGAGGTATTTCTCTTTTCGGATTCCATCCGCGCCAATATTCTCTTCGGCGAATCCGAACCGGAAAAAACGCCGGAAGAAGAGATCGCCGGCGCCGCCGAACGCGCCCAACTCACCCGCGATTTCGACTCTTTTCCTGACGGCCTCGACACGCTCATCGGCGAACGCGGCATCACATTATCTGGCGGCCAAAAGCAGCGCACGGGCATCGCCCGAGCGCTGATTCTCGAACGCCCCATCCTCATTCTCGACGACTGCCTTTCGGCGGTGGATGCGGATACGGAAGAAGCGATCCTCGGCGGCATGAAAAGCGCCATCCGCCAATCGACCGCCATCATCATCAGCCATCGCATTTCAACGGTGAAGCGCGCTGACCATATCATCGTGCTGGAGGAAGGCCAAATCGTCGAAGAAGGAAAACACGAAGAACTCATCGCGTCGGAAGGACTCTACGCCCGCCTCTACAAACGTCAGCAGCTGGAGGAGAGTTTGGGGATACGAATGTAATAATACTATTATCAATCCTGCCAAGTATAACTATTCACGGTCTAATCCAAACGATATCTCCCACGCTGCCGACGCCGTTGCTCATCTCGTAGTAAACAAAATGCCCCGAAGGAAAATCCAATTGGTAATTGGGGCCAAGACTCCACAACTCGTATGCAAAGGGACGCCCCGCTTCGATGCGCTTGATATTTTCCGGGCTTTGCAAATGTCTCGTTCGGTAGTCCAACTCGCCCGTGGAAAATCCCATTTGCTTGTAAACCTCGTTCCAAATAGGATCTTTGTGGTATTCGTAAAACGTAAGCGAAGCGATAGCGTCCGTTGGCCGCAGTTTGTCTTGAAAGGGATCCTTGGGCACGGCGCTTACGTAAGCGATCGGCGTGGTTAGATATTTATTTTGCCAAGCAAAATGTCCGTTCGTATGAGGATAATAATTTCCATTATCCGTTCGGTACATCTCGTTCGCCACCGTAAACGTATTGAGTTCCGATACGGCTTTCGCAATTTTGGCTCTGATTTGAGCATTCAAAAAATTGGGGACGGCGATAGCGGCTAAGACTCCGATAATCGCCACTACGATCAGCAACTCAATCAACGTAAATCCTTTTTGTGCGATAGGCAATTTCATGTTATCATCTCCACCAATGACAGATGCCCATTATGGGCATAACAATATCAGGTTCATTCAATATTTGAAGACCTATTTATCATTTGGCAGGTTCCAGAATCCCCAGCCGCCAAGGAATCTCTCCATATTTCTTCCCCGCCATCGCCGCATCGCTGACGCCTTGGAAAAGAAAACGCAGTTGTCCGGGATCGGCCTCTAATTTTTGATCGCAGCCGCTGCGCAATAATTCGCCGTGGCTGAAGGAATCCGTCCAATGACCGTCCTTATCGGAGACATTGGCGAGCGAGGCGAAAGGCTTATCCCAGGCATCCGCCAAGGGCGCCCATTCGCCATCCAGCGTCTTGGAAAGATAGGCTTTGTAATAGCGGCGGCTGCCCTTTTGATCTTCGATCAACGCAAAATATTGATTGCGCCCCTTTAAGGAATAGATATGTCCGGCTTCGAAAATGTCGGCCTGGAGAACAATCTCCGGTTGGCTCCAACCGTGGGGAAAGTCCGACAGCAGGGCGTCCGAGCGCCAGAGACGCCCGTCCAGCGAGGTGAAAAAGAGATGAGCCTTGGCGTCGTCGCAAATGACCCAAAAATCGATCCAGGCTTTTATATTGTCCGGCTGGCTTCGAAAGAGCAGCGTAGGCTTGCTCCAGGATGCGGGATCGGCGATGTCGCCGGTTGTGGAACAAGCAGGTTGAAGAGCGGGCTTGCGGGAAGCGTCGGCGGTTTGATAAATCAGATACCACTTTTTCTGCGGGGTAAAGTAAAAAACTTGAGGAGCGCAGAAATAACCGTTCGTAACGGAGAGAATATGCCGGCTGGCTTCATTAGCGCAATTCCAATCCTTGAAGGTTGAATATTCAATCTGATGCGTGCGTTTTTGGCTGCGGATGGTGCAGAACAAATGCCAGGCGCCCTCGTAATAAACCACGGTCGGATCTTTCACGGAAAAGCATGGATCGGAGAGGCGGTCGGCGGGCGAAGCCAACGGCGGGCTGGCAATCCATCGAAAAACGCCGGTTTGGATAGGATCGTTGGTTTGGCCTCCATTATACGGTTCTGCGCCCATCGCCGAAGAAATATTCATGAATAAACAAATCCCGCCTAGTATGGATAATATATATCTCATGATCGTCTCCTCTGTCTTTTCCGTTTCCTGCGTTCTATTGTAATCTCAAAAACTCTATGTTAGGATCGATAATCCATAATGGCGTATTAGTCTTCCTCCTAGTACTTAATTTTATTGGAAATTGTTCCCTCGCCCACTGGGAGAGGGTTAGGGTGAGGGCGCTTTTTCAACAAAGCACTATTGAAATCAATTGAAAAAGACAACGAGGAATGGAACAGACCGTTCGTTATGAAGCGCTCGATGATGTTACCGATTTCGGTCTTGAGGATTCTCATTCCCATCCTTGCGTTTATTCTCCCATGTTCGGCGCAATCTCCCAATAGCGCCGTTAATGCCGCGCCGGATTCCATTCTCGCCGTTCGTTCTTTTTCGTCCAACGAATATTCGCTGGGAAAACCCATCCAAGTAACGTTGACGATTCAAAGCCCTTCCGATCAAGATCGTAATTTAACGATCGCCGAAAATTTGCCCCCAAAGTGGACGGCGAGTCAAATCAATCACGGCGGCCTTCTGCAAAAAGAGACTTTGATATGGTCTCTAAGCGGCAAGATCGGTTCGCTGGTTCTTTCCTATACCGTCCAGCCGCCCGCGGAAACAACCGATGCGGCGTTCTTTCATGGCTTCTGCGGCGGCGTTCCCATTACCGGCAGCCAATTCCTTTCTCCAACGATTCTCAAAATCCAAACGCAGCCGAACGGTCATTGGCGGTATTGGACGACGGCGGACGGACTGCGGGAAACCTGCGGTTTATGCCAGGTCGGCCATGACGGGAAAATATGGATTCGCCACGGATCCGTCAATCAAATCAGTTGTCTCGACGGTTACGCCGTAAGTAAAATTCCCTCGCCGGGCATTTGGCGAACCCTCTTCGAAAGCCAGGAGAATCAGCTTTGGTCGTTCGATTCGTCCGGCTTAAAACTGTTCCTGGAAGGAAAATGGATTGCTTATCCGCTGGATGGCTTCGATTCCACGCAAGTAAAAATTCTGTCCGTCGAGAAAGACCGCGTGTTTCTTTGTTTCCCCGACCGGCTCGCCGAATTCGACGCCATTCACAATCAAACCTATACGATTCGATCCGCCGCCGAAACGAAACTGCTGCGATTCGCCAACATCTTCACCGCCAAGGATGGGGATGTTCTTATCGCCGGGCGCCAAGGCATGGCGCGATGGATGTTGAAAAATCGCCGCTCTTCCCTGGAAGCGTCCTGGACGGATTATCCTTTCCCGCCGGAATACGAAGTTTCCAACCTCGATTTTCTCGTCGAAGACGAGAACGGGCAAATCTACGGTTCGGCGCAATCGGCGCATTTCAACAAGCGCGTTTTGATGCAATTCGACAATACGGCATGGCGCATCAAATTCGTCGCCGATCGAAATATCTTCGCAGGATGGCCGGGAAGGGATAATGGATTTTGGCTTTGGAAATCCGACGAATATTATCCCTTTTTGGATTATCTGACCTTCCAGCCCAACGAAATCCATGAAACGAACATCCAACTCCCTTCCTTGACCAGCATCCAATTGCCCATCCTGGAAAGCGGCTCGCCAGTTACTTACGAATCCAACCATTCCTTTTGGATCAGTCTCTCGCCGGGCATCGCCCGCTTTGCCCTGGCGGCCTGGAGAACGCCCGAAACCATCGCCAATTTAAACGAACATATCGCCGCCATGTGTGTAGACGCCCAAGGAAGATTATGGTTTACGACGTTCAATAAACTGTTGCGCTTGCAAAATCAAGAATGGAAAATCTATCCCTTGCCAGACGGTTTCAGCGCCTATCAATGGGAACCCAACGGCGTCGCTTATCTCAAAAACGGTCAACTCGCCATTCGCAATACGAACTCCGTCCTGCTTCTCTTCGATCCCGAAACGGAACAGTTTCGCGTCGTGAATCATCCGCAAGGCAAGAAAATTAGCCTGATTTTCCCTCGCAAAGATGGATCGATCTGGATTCAAGCCGAAGATAAAACCTCCACTCGCCAGCGATTCGTTTACAGCCTTGAAATCTACGACGGCGATTCCTTCCGGCCTTTCGCCGATCTGGGCGATCGATGGAACCTCGAACAACTGCGATACATCTACGAAGACCAAGATGGCGCGATTTGGTTGGGCGGTATGGCGGACGAAAAAATCGGCGTCTATCGCAATGGGACCTATAAAACTATGGGAGGCGAATATCCCGGCGATTCCGTGATGTGCATATTTCCTTACGGCGAACGCAAATTATGGTTTTCCGACCGCAACGGCATCTACGAATACGATGGAGAAAAATGGTCCGTCATCCGCACGGGTCTGGATGGCGTTCCCTCCATGATTCGCAGCCGGGACGGCTCCATTTGGATCGCCACATGGAATGGCATCTACCGCTACGAACATAATTCGTGGATCCAAAATTCCGAACTGGAGGGATTATCATCCTTTTGCATCTTCAAAGTATTTGAAGACAGCCAAGGAAGACTTTGGGCTGCGACATCGCGCGGGCTGAATCTCTATCACCCGGAAGCCGATCCCGATCCGCCCAAAGTATTGATCGATCCCAACGTCAATGCGGACGAAATCGCCCCCGGCGCCGTGGCGAAATTCGTTTTTTCCGGAATCGACAAATGGAAATACACCCCGCAAAATCGATTGCTCTATTCCCATCGCATCGATAACGGCCCATGGTCGCCCTTTGCGGAAGACGCCGTCGCCAATTACTCCCATTTATCTCCCGGCGCGCATCATTTTGAAGTAAAGGCGATGGATCGGAATTGGAACGAATCCGCTTCGCCCGCTCTTTTTCAATTCGAAGTTCTCCGCCGCTGGTATCAGGAGCCGATATTTTTGCTGTTGCTATTCACCGGCAGCGTTATTACGCTCTCGGCGGTAGGCTATGCGATTTCCCGCCATATCAACCTGGAACAATTGGTGACCAAGCGCACCGCCGATCTTTTGAACGCGCAGAAGAAACTGCTTTCCTATCAACAACAGCTCCAATCCTTCGCTTCGGAAATGTCCTTGATCGAAGAACGCGACCGCCGTCAGATCGCCGAAGAACTGCACGACCGGATCGGCCACGGCCTGGCCGCCTGCCAAATGCAGATTGAAACGATCAAAAGAGATTCGCTCGATCCCCAATCCGTCCGGATTTTCGACCAAACCTTGGCACTATTGGAACAGACGATTCTCGACGCCCGTTCCTTGACCTTCGAGATCAGCCCGCCCGTTTTGTACGAATTGGGATTGGAACCCGCCCTCGAATGGCTCATCGAAGAAATGGAAAAACACTACGGCATGAAAATCGAATTGGAAGACGACGGACTTCCTAAAACCGTCAGCGAAGACGCCCGCGGCGTTCTGTTCCGCTCCGTCCGGGAACTCTTGTTCAACGTCCTCAAACACTCCGGCGCCCTTTGCGCGAAAGTAGCCATTCAGTCCAAACCGGAATGCGTCAGCCTTTGCGTCGAAGATCATGGAACTGGCTTTAACTTTAGCGAACTTCATTCCTCCGCGCTTCATCGGCACAGCTTCGGGCTATTCAGCATCCGCGAACGCATCGAATATCTGGGGGGATCCTTCGAATGCGATTCGGCGCGCGGAAAAGGAACGCGGATCGTTTTGACGATGCCATGCAGCCAAGAGATTTCCAGCCGGCGCTCTTAAGAAAACATTTAAAATTGTAGGATGGGTCGCGCCGTTTGACCCATCAATGATTCCATTCATTATTATCGATGGGTCAAAAAACGCGACCCATCCTACTTTTTCAAGTAATAATCCATCGCAAATCAGGGGATTTTCCTGGTTGCATGGAATTTATTTTCAAGAATAATGATGGTTTGCCGTTCATCCTTGACCAAAAGAAACATAGTGTGAAGATGAAATCTACCCGCATACTTCTCGCCGACGATCATGCCATCGTGATTGAAGGAATCCGCCGCGCCCTGGAAAATGTTCCGGGATTGGAAATCGTCGCGGAAGCGATGGATGGACAACAGGCGGTCGAACTCGCTTTGGACGCCAAAGCGGACGTGATATTCATGGATATCAGCATGCCCAAACTCAACGGGATCGAAGCCGCCCAACAAATATTGCGTAAAAATCCCGATAGTAAGATTATCATTCTCTCCATGCACGCCGACAAACGGTTCGTCGAACGCGCCTTGAAAGCGGGCGTATGGGGTTATCTTTTGAAGAACCGAGCCGTAACGGAAGTCGCGGCGGCCATCCAATGCGTCATCAACGGTAAAATCTATCTGAGTCCCGGCATCACCAATATTGTTGTGAACGAATATGTCAACCGTCTCTGCCGGCAAGAAGGGGATGGCGTGGACGGTCTCACTCCCCGCGAACGCGAAGTATTGCAGAAGATCGCGGAAGGTTATTCGACTAAGGAAATCGCCGCCTCGATGGGTGTAAGCGAAAAAACGATCGATGGCCACCGGCAAAATCTCATGGACAAGTTGAACATTCGCTCTGTCGCCAAACTTACGAAATTCGCCATTCGAGAAGGATTGACCTCTCTCGATGACTAATTCCTCCCAATCCCCTGGCCTCTCTTTAACAAACCAGGGGATTTTTCTTTGAAAATCAGTGGATTTTCCTTATAGACAAGATTTCTCGATTCTCTCTATGATTACCCTATACCGAAATCTATCCTCATAAAAATATCGGTGGAAAGGAGGTTGTTTAGAGAACTCGGCTCGTTCAACCAAGGCGAAACAGCAGGGGAGTCCAAAACGAAATAAGTTCACGAAAGCCATTTTTTCATCGTATGTTCATCCAGAATGATTTATTTACATTTTTCAAGATTTACGATTGTATTCTTCATTGGTTTCTCAATCATAATCGATGCTTGAACCACTAGATGATTCCGCGAAAGGAAAGGATTGAACAATGAAAGTAAAAACATATTGCCTAACGGCGGTTTTCTGCTGCTTCGCCAGCATGGGAATCTGCCAAAACGCAGTCAAAGATGGTTTAACCCTTTGGACCACAGCTTGGGACGATTTCAATATCGACACGGAATATTGGGTTTACAAATGGACCTACAGCAAGGCCGATTCCGCCTGGTCGCTTGAAAAAGAACATTTTATGACGCCGGAAGTGCAGGGCGAACAGTGGAGCGCCAATGTTTTCGATATGGGAATGGACATGATCGTTCTGAAAGGCCGAAGCGATTGGAGCGGCATCTTCTCCGTTTCCCAAGGCGACAGTCATTTCCCCAGTACGGGAACCGAATTCCAACACCGCCGCCTGAACGCCAATGGGGAATGGGAATCCGTTCAGCCGCCTCTCTTCAGCACTGTCGCCGATATCAGTCCATTGGGCGTAGATATTTATTACGATGGGGACGAATTGCATATCGCCTGGACCGAAGACAACGATGAGGCGGGTCCCAAAAGCCTGATGTGCGAAATCTACGATCAGGCTTACACGGTCAATGCGGATGGAACGCTCACCGCCAAAGGCGACAAGAAACTCGCTTGGTCGCGAAAATTGAACTGGGGGGCGTCGCATCCCGGATTGGGCGGCGTGGCGGGATTGACGGTCTGCGATTTCGACGGCGACGGCGATATGGATTTCATCATCGGCAACATGTTCTACGGCGACAGCCCCGCCAAAGCCGCCATTCAATGGATCGAACGCTTAGGACCAACCCAATGGGCGACTAATCTGAAAGAGTTATGGGTAGGCGCTCCCGGTCACGGCGCAGAAGGCGTTTGCTACGCCGACATCGATGGAGACCAAACGCTCGACCTGATAATCACCAGCGGCGGCTCCTACGCCTGGAACATCGTTGTCTGGTTCGAGAAGAATGGCAACGTCGTCGAACAAGTCGATTCGATTCTCGACTGCAACCTCGAAGCCAGTTTCATCGAGCCAGGATTGTCTATCGGACATATCTTCGGCTTATTTGCTCCCGGTCCTCAAGCTACTGAAATCACCGATTGGTCGTTGTTTCAATAATCGCGCTTGAACAACCGGCAAAAGATCGAATGGAAAGAGGGGCATGAAAACATGCCTCTCTTTTCTTTTACGGCTTTCATATTCCTTATTTTGATTTTATGGTAAAAAGGAAATAATTTACGATTCATTTTGAATTAATAACTCATGTTACGCGCAACAAAAAGTAAAAGAGGAATCGCGCCATGAAAGGTCTTTTCCGTGGAATCCAAAAAAATCCGCGCTATCCGTGATTCGAAAATTTCGTGGAATTCGAGCCTTTTCGTGGTTTCGTGGTTCAATAACGCAAATAAATGACGCCCTTCTTGTTCTTTTGAACGCTTCTTCTCATTGGCGATAAAATGCCAACGCCGAAAGCGAAAGGACATTGGCTGCGTAACATGAGTTATTAATAGATAGGATGACGATCATGCTTCGCATCGCTCTACTTTTATCCGCTTTTCTCCTATCCGCCGCTCAAGCCGCTGAGATTTCCCTGCCCGCCGGAAGCGCTCCCCAAGCGTTGGAGTTTCCACATTTTCCCAGCCGAATGCACGCATTCGTTTTTCGCAATTGGCCCGCCGTGGGAGCGGAACGCCTGGCGAAGGTTTTGGATACAACTCCCGAAAATGTTCGCGCCGCGGCGGAATCCATGGGCTTGCCGCCCGCGCCAACGCCCATCGGCGGCGATCTTCAGCGCATTTACATCACCCTGATCCGCCGCAATTGGCATCTGTTGCCCTATGAACAATTGCTGGAGCTGCTGGATATGTCCGCCCAGCAGTTGGAGTATTGTCTGCGCGAGGACGATTTTCTCTTCGTCAAATTGGGATCGCTGAAGCCGCAGTGCGAACCTCTGCGCTACGCTCCGCCCACGGAAGAAATCAAAAATCGCTGCGCCGAGATCAAGCGCATCGTGGAAAAACATTTCGCCGATGCTCTGCAAGCGCCGGAGGAGCCGCGTTTCCAATTCATCCATGACCTAAGCCAGTTGCAGCCGATTTCCCCATCGAGCAAATCCATAAAGAGATTTTCGCCCCGCTATATCTATTCCTATTTCGCCCTATACGGCGACGCCCTGATGAATCCGCAACTCGATCCCTATCCCGACGGCTTACTGCAAAAGTTATCGGAATTGGGCGTGGACGGCGTTTGGCTGCATACGGTTTTACGCAATCTGGCCCCCAGCCCATTTTTTCCCGAATTCGGCCAAGATTGCGAGACGAGGTTGAAGAACCTGAACGATCTTGTCCAACGCGCCAAGCGCTTCAATATCGGCGTCTATCTCTACGTCAACGAGCCGCGCGCCATGCTGCAGGATTTCTTCGTCAATCATCCCGAATTGAAAGGCGTTCAGGAGGGAGACTATTGCGCCATGTGTACTTCCGCGCCGCAAGTGCGGCAATGGCTTTCCGACTCGCTGGCGTACGTCTTCGAACATACGCCGGATTTGGCGGGAGTCTTTACGATCACGGCATCGGAAAATCTGACCAACTGCGCATCGCATGGCGGTTCTTCTCGCTGCCCCCGCTGTAAAGTGCGCTCCCCCGCCGAGATCATCGCCGAAGTCAACGCCGCCGTCGAATCCGGCGTTCATCGCGGCAATCCCGCTGCAAACGTGATTATGTGGGATTGGGGCTGGAACGACGAATGGGCTAATGAGGCCATCGCGAAACTGCCGAAATCCGCCTGGCTCCAATCCGTCAGCGAATGGTCGAAGCCCATCGTTCGCGGCGGCGTAGAAACCGCCGTGGGCGAGTATTCGCTATCGGCGGTTGGTCCTGGTCCGCGTGCGTCGAACCATTGGGCGGCGGCGAAAAAAGCCGGACTCAAAACCATCGCCAAGGTTCAAATCAACGCCACTTGGGAACTCTCCGCCGTTCCCTATCTGCCGGTGATGGATTTGATCGCCGAACATGGCGGCAATCTTCTCAAGGCTAATGTCGATGGTCTCATGCTTAGTTGGACTGTCGGCGGCTTCCCTTCCCCCAATCTGGAATTATTGAGCCAATTTGACCGCGATCCGGCGCCGGATCGAGAAACGGCGTTGAACGCCTTGGCGCAAGTCCATTTCGGCGTGGAGGGCGCGCCGCTCGCCCGCCAGGCCTGGACGGCGTTCAGCCGAGCCTTTGCAGAATATCCCTTCCACGTCAATGTGGTCTATCAAGGCCCGCAGCAAATGGGACCGGCGAATCTACTCTATGCGGAACCGACGCATTACGCCGCCACCATGGTCGGCATCCCTTACGATGACGTTGACCGTTGGCGCGGTCCCTATCCGGCGGACGTATTCGCCGGACAGTATTCCAAAATCGCCGCCGGTTGGAAGGAAGGTTTAACGGCGTTGGAAAAAGCCGCCGCCCTGGCGCCGTCCGATCAAGCTGCTTCCGCCCGCGATCAGATACGTTTCGCCCGCGCCGCGCAGCTTCATTTCGCTTCCGTCGCCAACCAAACGCGATTTACGGTTCTGCGAAATTCGCTTTTGAATAAGAATAAGCCATTATCGGAAGCGGAACGCAAAAGTAAGAGAGATGAAATCAAGATGATCGTTCAAGACGAAATCGTCCTGGCAAAAAACCTATTTGCATTAGCGCGGCAAGATTCGCGGTTGGGCTTTGAAGCCTCCAATCAATATTACTATCTTCCCGTCGATCTGATGGAAAAAGTCATTGATTGCCAATACATTCTCGATAACGTTTCCCGGCTCTACCCATGATGATAAAAATCGTTCTCTTTTTGCTTATCGGCTCGGCGATGAACGCCGCACAGGGGAAGGAGAAAAACCTTCCCCGCGTTGCGCAGTGGGGACGATTCGAAACCGCCTTCATCAGCGATCAATATTATTACGATTGGGTGCGCGATATTCGGTTGCATGTTGAATTCACTTCGCCTCAAGGCAAGAAGCAAACCGCGCTGGCTTTATGGGATGGAGGAACTACTTGGCGCGTCCGATTTTCTCCCGATTGCATTGGAACCTGGCGCTATCGGACAATCTGCAACAAGAAAGACAACGCAGGATTGCACGATCGAACCGGCAAATTCGTTTGCGTCCCTTATCGCGGCGATAATCCATTATACCGACATGGCGAACTGCGGCTTTCCGGCAATCGGCGCTTTCTACGCCATGCCGACGGAACGCCGTTTCTCTTTTTAGGGGATACGGCGCCGATCAGCCCTTTGCTGGCGTCGAAGCAGGAATGGAGCCGCTATCTAGCAGAATGTTCTCGGGCTGGATGCAACGCTGTTCTATTCATTCCCACTCATAGCGACGCCATTCCGAAAGACGCTAGAGGCCATCCCGCCTTCACCGGCGAAATATTGATCCAAATCCGGGCGGATTTTTTCCAGCGCCTGGATCGCTATTTCGACGCCGTCAACGAAAAGGGGATGATCGCCGCGCCCATTCTTTTATGGGCTGAAACGGGAGATAAAAATCCGGGATATTATCTGCCGGAAGATCAACAAATCGTGTTGGCGGAATATATCTTTTCGCGCTGCAACGCCCATCAGGCCGTATGGCTGCTATCCGGCGGCCAGAGCGCCATCGAGAACGCCGACGTTTTACAACGCATCGGAAGCGCCGTATTCGGCGATGCGTCCCGGCGTCTAGCGTCCCTGATTCCCGAACCGGGCGAACGGATTGAAGATTTATACGCCAACGAATCCTGGTTTACTTTTAATCTGTTTCCCCGGCGGGAAGATTTTTCGTTGCGTCAATATTGGATGATTCGTCCGGCAAGAGGAGCTGCAGAATAGCCACATCCATCCACTGGCCGTTTTTATAGCCAATTTCCTTTTGCACGCCCACGAGTTCGTAGCCGAATTTTTGGTTGTATTTCAGGCAGGCTTCGTTATCCGCGAACAGCTTCGCCACAAGGTGATGATAGCCGTATTGCCTGCAACGTTCGATCAGGGCTTGCTTAATCATCGGGCCATATCCGCGCCCCCGCTGGCCGCGGCGCAGATAAACGGACGTCTCGCACGTATAACGATAGCCTTCGCGTTCGCTGTAGCGCTTGATGATTCCCCACCCCAAGACGCAGCCGTCCTCTTCCAGAACGAGAATCGTCTCCCGTTCGTTAAACGAGGCCATCCAACCCAAAATATCCGCCGACGTTTGCAAACGCTCCACCAGCGCGCAATCCCCGGCGGCGATGGATTCGTTATAGATTTGCGCAATCGCTTCCGCGTCGGCGGGAACCGCATCGCGGATTATCATCGTAGTTTCCATGATATCGTTTTTAATGGAATTTTGGTCTGTTATGATTTCAAAATGATAATATCCTTTTATAAAGCGAAAGGCCAAGATGCAATCAATAATTATGACTTTATTTATTTCCTTCACGAATCCGTAGTCGATGAAAAAAACAAGAATGAAATGAAAAAAAATGTCTGAAATAAATAGGCTCATAGTCAAATTGCGGGAATTGAAGCTGCTTATCGAAGAGCGTTTTAAGGCGGAGAACATCGAACTCTTCGGCTCGATGGTTCGCGGCGAAGAAAAGGAAAACAGCGATATTGACCTTCTTGTAGACTTTAAAGAAGGAGCGGACTTCTTCGATCTTGTGGGCTTGTCCGTCTTTCTGGAAGAGGAATTCCAACGAAAAGTGGATGTGGTTTCCAGGCGAGCATTAAGAGAAGAATTGCGCGAATCGATCTCCAAAGAGGCCGTGCCAATATGAATTGGCATGGGCATGGCTTGCTTTTGTATGGCTCGCTTCGCTCGATCCACCCCGCCTTGCTTCAAACAACTATTTATTAAGGACAATCCCATGATAAATTTCTCCGAATTTAATGACCTGGCGCGCCGCCGCCGAGCGATCCGCCATTTCCAGCCCGATCCCATCGACAAAGAAACGCTATTACGGCTGCTGGAAACCGCGCAATGGGCGCCTAGCGGGTACAACCTTCAACCTACGCATTACTATGCCGTAACCAACGAAGTATTGAAAAACTCGCTCTATTCAGCCTGTTTTAAACAAAAACAAATTTTGGAAGCGCCCGCTACGATCGTCTTCACCGGCGACCGCCGCGTCTTTGAGAATCATTTCGAAAAAGTAATTCGCATGGAGTTGGAGACGGGCGCCATCAACGAGGAATACGAGAAAAAGCTGCGCCAGTTCGTACCTCTAGCTTTTGCTCACAGCCCGATGGGCTTGGGATGGTTTTGGAAAGCGGCGTTGGCGCCATTATTGCGCCTCGCAACGCCCGTCCCCGATTTTCCCGCCGCGCATAAACGTTTTTGGCTGGCCAAGCAAGTGCTGCTAAACGCCATGATCTTCATGCTGGCGGCCACAGCGGAAGGATTGGCGACGGTTCCGATGGAGGGCTTCGACGAATCGCGGGTGAAGCGGGCGCTGGGCATCCCCCGTTCGCATATTGTTCCCGTATTGATTCCCGTAGGCTATGCCGTCACCGCCGATCTCAAGAAAACGCGCCTGCCCTTGCAGGACGTCCTTCATTGGGACCGCTGGTAGTCCATATTGACTTGAATCGAAATAGATGGCATTTTTGATTCGATCCAAAATTTATGCGATTCAGCGAGTATATTCGATGACACTTTCGCGCTCTTCCAAGATTTACGGCATAGCGGCCATTGCAGCGTTATTGCTCATCGGCGGCGTTTTCTGCTGGCCCGCCTTGCAGTCTGCCAATATAAAAGCCTTGTTCGACGGCCCCGTCGAACTTTGCCCGCGCGAGGCGCCGGTTTATTACCCTCGTGGAACTTATCAATTCGACAAGTATTTATCTTCCCATGATTCGATGGGAATGGACGCCAACTCTTCGGCAGCCAAATTCGCTACGAAATCCAACCAACAGGAAATATCATATGTCGACGGCGGAGCGCGGGACGAAGTCGAAGCGGCTATGCGAAAACATGCGCAAAGCAACCACGACGCAAACGACGAGAACAATCCCGCCCTTTCCCGCCTGCGTTCGCCGTCCGTTTATAAAGACCGGGAACCCTATCATTCCTTGCAGATTACTGCGCCGGAAGACGGTTCGCTTTTCCCGCCCAATCTCTGCGCTCCCTTTGTGGAATGGGAAGACCCGCGCAACGATTTTTGGGAAGCGTCGATTCGCTTGCCGGGCGAAGAGAAGCCGCTTCTATTTCAGACGGATAAAAAACGCTGGCGTATTCCCAGCGCCGTTTGGGAGCGCTTGCGGCGGGAGGCCGTGGAACAGGATGCTGTTATTCAAATCAAAGGCGTGCAGCGCGATAAATCGGATCGCCGCATCGGTTCCATCCAAGCGTCGCCGGAAGCGCACATACGCATATCAAAAGATGCGGCGGACAATTTTATCGTCTATCGTTTAGTTGCTCCGCCTTTCAGTTCCTTCAAGACGCCCGACCTTTACCTGCGCGACATCCGCCAAGACGAACCTCGGATATTTCTGTCCTCTCGCCGCCAATACTGCCTTAACTGCCATACGTTTTCCTCCAAACAAGGAAATTCCGGCAAACTGGCGCTGCAAGTGCGCAGTTTGGTAGCATCGGGTCAAAAGCTGCCCGTCTACCTGGCGATCTTCGATATCGACAAAAAGATTGGCTTCAAATCCCAATTGCCTTTCGAAATTCAGATGACGACGTTTATGGCCTGGTCTCCCGACGGTGAAAAACTGGCTTATTCCGCCAACCAACGGGTCGCCGCGCTGAAACCCATTGTCTTCGAGACGCAACTGGCGGGCATGGCGACTTCGGACATCGCCATCTACGATCTGCAAAAAAACGATACCTATCTGCTTCCCGGCGCCTCCGATCCCAACCTGCTCGAAATCTATCCCCAATGGACGCCGGACGGCAAGCGGCTGATCTTTTCCCGCAGCCCCGTAGGCAATCATCCCGCGCATATTCTCTACGATTTATACATCCTCGATTTGGAGGGCGAGAATCCAACGCCGCAACCCATCGCCGGAGCGTCGAACAATGGGCGCAGCAACTACTTCCCCCATTTCTCGCCGGACGGAAAATGGTTTTCCTTCGATCAATGCGACGGCGGCGATTTGATCCGCTCGTCCAGCGACATCTACCTGCTGCCCGCCGATCTGCAAGGCGAGGCCCATCGCCTGGAGTTCAATACGCCTTACGCCGCCGATTCCTGGCATAGTTGGAGTTCCAACAGCCGCTGGCTCGTGTTCGCCTCCAAGCGCGAGGGCGGCGTTTACGCTTATCTTTATATGTCCCATATTGACGAAAACGGCCACGCCTCGCCCGCCATCCCCTTGCCGCTGATCGACAAGCCTCAGTCTAGTTTCAATATTCCCGAATTCGCCGCCAATGAGCCGGATATCCAGGAAAACGAACTGTTCGAATCGATCCGGGTCGAACCGCAGCCACGCCTCGTGCAACTGCGCCATCTCGATCAGAGTTGAATCCAATCCATGAAGAATCACGTCAGCGGCCATACCAATCCCTCTGCGCCCCTCTCGCTCAAGAACCGATTAATGGAGATGGGAAAACGTTCTTGGTTTACCGCGTTTCTCTTGGCGATCGTTATCGCATTGGTTTATTCCACGACATTTTCATCGCCCATATTCGTCAATCATGATGAAAGCGTCTTGCATTTGCCGCTGCTTTCTCACGCCGGGAATATTCCAACGCTTTTTACCAGCGATTTTCTTCTCTTCACTTCCGGCCAATACCGCCCATTAAGTTATGTCCTCTTAGCGTTAGCGCGGACTTATATCTCTCCCGACAACTTACTTTTCTGGCATCTCTGGCTGCTGGGATTTCACATTGTCAACATATGGCTGATATTCGCCATCGCGCGCCATTTCGCCGCGAAATTACCGGCAGCCGCCGCGGCGGCTTTTTTCGGACTGCATCCACTTGCGACGGTCCTCGTCAACGATATCAACCAATTTTACATGATCCTCTGCCTCACCCTTTGCTTGGCGTCGCTTAAAACCTATCTCGTATTCAGCCGGAAGAGCGGCAGAATCCTCTACGCCGCCTCCCTGATCTTCTATTTCTTGGCCATCCTCACGGCCCGGCCTGCATTGACTTTTATCCTGTTTTTGCTGGTCTACGAAGGACTTTACGAAAAAACGCCGCTGAAACGCTTGTTGTTTCGCTTATTACCCTTCGCATTGATTCTTGCCTTGCTCTATCCGTTATGGGGAATGGCGAGTCCTCATCCTCTCCATTACAAATACGTCGCCATGCACGAACAATCGTTCTGGCACGGCTTGTTTTCCGTCGTTGGCGCGACGCAAGAATACGCGGGAGGATTATTTTTAACGCGGGGGATTCCAGCCGTACTCCATGAAATCGTGGAGCAAATTTACAATGGGAAAAACGTCAAATTTCTCTTGTGGGCCGCCGTCGATCTGTCGGCGCTGGCCATCGGACTTTGGGCGGCGTTGCGCAAGCGATGGTTCGCCCTGGGAATCTTGTTTTTGTTTATCGGAATGATTCCTTACGCCACCGTCTATTTCAACCGCGTGCTGGATTACGTCTCATGGACTTATCTTTATTTTCCGGCGGCGGGATTGGCGTTATGTTTCGCGGGAATTTTCGCATGGCTGGCGGAACATCCTTGGAGTTATCTGAAAATCGGCGGACAAGCAGCGGCCGCCGCTATCGTGATTTTCTTTGGGATTAGAACCGTTCAGTTGAACTTCTATACCCGCATTCCTATAAATTATTGGACCCATATCTACGAATTGAATCATGACAGCCAAACCGCCATGCACCAGAGCGGGAAAGTCTATCTTGCCCAAGGCCAGCTGCCTTGGGCGCTTCACCATTTCTTCGCGCCGATGGCAACCAATCCAAAAGAGGCCTGCATCGTTATGGCGCGCGCTTATTGCGATCAAGGCGAATTTCTCGCTTCCGCCATCCACTTGCGCTTCGGCTCGGCGCAGGAAACCTCCGGCATCGTGCTGGAAGGCTCCAGCGAGGCCGCCGCCGATTTGCTGTTGAACGCGGGAGCGCTGGATCATGCGGAAGAGAATTTGGGTAAAATCCTCATGGTCGATCCCTTCAACGTATTCGCCATGAACCGTTTGGCTCAGGTTTGGTTTTTTAAGGGATTCGTCAACGAAGCCCATCGCATGTTGGAGCGCGTGCGCGCTATCTCTCCCGCCGATCCCAGCGCTGCGCTGATCGAAGGCGAATTTCGGCAGATCGAAAAACAATGGCGCGAAAATCCCAATCCCGCGCCCATCGCTCCCCCCTCGCAAGATTGGCTCAATTACGCGCTAACGCAAGAACGCAGCCCCGCCTTGCGGCGTCAGATCATCGAACTCGGCCAACGCGCCGATCCTAACGACGCCATCATTCAACTGGAAGCGATGATCGCCCATCTCGAAAACGAAGAATATGCGGAAGCTGCGAAGATGGCGGATGTCGTTGCTCGCTGCTTGTACAGCTATGGCTACGCGCTGGGAGCGGCCTGCCGGGCTAAGGCGCTGGCGGGCGAGACGGACAAGGCGATCGCCATCGGCCACCGCGCCATCTCCATCGCCAGCCAGGAACCCTTGGCTTGGGAAAGCCTCGCCATCGCCTACGCGCAAAAGAGCGCCGAAAATGGACAGACGCAGCGATTCATGGAAGACATCGACAAGCATCCCAGCGCCGCTTCTCAATTTTATTCCCGGCTGGGGATGCAAAAACTGCGAACGGGGAAAAAACAAGAAGCCGCCGTCCTGTTGGAAAAAGCCGTAAAGGCGGAGCCTAAGAATTTGGACGCCCTGCAATCTCTCGGCTTGGCCCTCTACGACATCGGCCAGGCGACGCGCGCCGCGGAGGTTTTGCAGCAAGCCGTGGCGCTCAAACCGGATGAGGCGGAAAATCACGCTCGCTTGGGACGCTCGTATATCAAACTTAATAAACCGAATGAAGGCGTCGCGGAGCTGCGCACCGCCATCAAACTCGATCCCAAAAAGGCGGATTACCATTACGATCTGGGCATGGTTCTATCCTCGCAGAATCGGCAGGAAGAATCCATGCAAGAGTTTCGCCGGTCCATCGAGTTGGCGCCCAATGCCGCCGCAGCGCATTTCAAGTTAGCCAACGCCCTATATTTCGCGAATCGATTCGACGAAGCCGCCTCCGAATACCGCAAAACCATCGAACTGGAATCCGGCTTCGGATACGCGCATTTCAACCTCGGCGCCGTTCTTCAACGTCAGGAAAAATACGGCGAGGCCATTCGGGAATATGAGGAAGAGATCCGTTATTACCCAAAATTCGCAGAACCCTTCAACCGCATCGCCTTGATCTATTGCAATCAAAAGGATTACGCCAAAGCGAAGGAAACGATCGAACGAGCGGAACGATCCAGCCTTCAACTTGATCCGAAAGTACGCCAGGAATTGCAGAAAATCGCGCCCGCTTCCGAAACGCCTGAGTAGAAGAGGCTTCCAGCCTCTTGAGTAGTAAAAGAAAGAGCCAAGATGGCTCTTCTACTTTTTACGATCAAGGCTTTTTCGCATCGGCGGGACGATCGATTCCCGCCCAGCAATTATACGTATCCAACTCCGTAACTCCCGACGATTTCAAATAGAGAAACAATTGCATTTTGTAAGCTGCCATAAATTTCAGACAGTAATTGACGAGCGCATCGCCCATTTTGCCTTGCTTGCCGCTAAAAAGCGTGACATCTCGATGCAGTAAATCATCTTCTTTCAATTCAGAAACCATCTTTTCCACTTCCCGCATCTGTTCGTCCATTGCTTCGCAAAAACGATCGGCGGCTACGGTTTTCGATTTCGCCGCGTCCTCCTGAATGCGGCTCCTATCAAAAATAATGGCGTGAGCGGGCGCTAACACCGATATCGTAAGATACTGCAATAACTCCAGCATCGACCGCTGGCCGGGAGTCGGCCGATACTCCAACGCGCCGGATGGAATTTTGGAATACAAATGCTTGCATATATCCGTTTCCTGGCATAAGGATTGGAGAAATTGTTCTTTCGTTAATATCATCGGGATTCCTTTCCTTATTCGTAAGAGGCTCTTACAAAATGAACAAAATCTGTCCTTAAATTCTCCCCCCAAGCTTGGGGGGAGTTAGAGGGGGGTTGATTTTAATGGACTTACGTTAACCCCCTCCTAACCTCCCCCAAGCTTGGGGGAGGAATAATAGAATTTTGCAAGAGGCTCGTAAGATAAACAAAAGCCATAATATCATCGCATTCCCTTTTGCGCGATAGTTTTGGCTGCCGTGTTATGGATTCAAATGCAAGGGAACATGGCGGGCTGCGTTTCGCCAATTACCCTCACTACGTTGTCAATCGGCGCTGAGAAATCGGACAGGCAAGCGGTTGTAGAAGGGACCGTAAAAGGATGGCAGCCAGGAATATTGCAGCGCTACGATTTTAAAGCGGTAACGATGACCGTATTCCGGACCGTTTTGAAAAGCCGGTTCAAGCAAATGAGCCTGCGCTTTCCATTCGAGATAATGGGCTTTGCCGTCCGCCGTCCGGCCCAGCAAAGCGAAATCGCCTTGATCGACGAGTACATAAACCAGAATGCTGCGCGTATTGTCTTCGTCGATATACGGCGGCAATTTCCAGCGAATCGCGAGTACGCGATCGGAATACGAATCGAAATCGTCTCCCCCGCTCAAATCCTCCGTCACATTCAGGTCGTCCGTTACCGTAACCCAAGGCGATAGCGTTGGCGTCGCCGTCGGGGTCGCCGTCGCCAGCGGCGTATAAAATTTCGTAGGCGTAGGCGTGGGGGTAAATCTCCATGTCGCCGTCGGCGTCGGGGGAATCGTAGGAGTCGGCGTCGCCGTCGCCATGGGCGTTGGCGTTTGTTCGATGCTTTGCAAAAACAGAACCGGCCCCGGATTGTCGAAGGGGCCGTAATACCCCGCCCGATCGTATTTTTTCATGGCGAATATCCGGAATTCGTAAGCATTCCCAAATTGCGGACCGTCTTGAAATTCCTCCGCCAGCAGCGAACTCTTTTCACGCCATTGCAAATAAACCGCCGTTTCGTTTTCCGCCGCTCCCAAATATCGATAAGGAAGAACGCCATTGATTTTTACATACACATGAACGGCTTTAATATTATTTTTATCCACAATGGCGGAATCGAGCGTCCAACGAATTACGAGATTCCGGTTCTCATCCGGATCGATATCTTTCCCGTTGCTTACGTCGTCTTTCGTCAGGATATTGTCTGAGACGGTAACCGTTGAATACAATTCCACTGGCCCCTTATTAGCGAGGGGGCCGAGTAGAGCCGCCGTTCCTCCCTTTTGCAACGCATAAATCTGAAAACGATAGGAAAATCCGAACTTCGGCCCAGATTGAAAAGCGGACTCCAAACCTGCGCCTCCCGCTTTCCAGGAAAAATAGGGAACGTCTCCGCTTCCCGTATGGCCGATGTAAACGTAATATTCATCGACCGGGGCGGCGTAGATCTGAAAATCCGTTATATCCTTCGCGTTGAAATTCCACCGTAACGCCAATTCGCGGCTGGAGACGGGGTCGTAATCGCGTTCGCCGCTCAAATCCTCTACGGTGGAAAGCGTATCCGTAACAATCAGCGTATTCGCCGGTAGAGTGGGAATTACGATGGGCGTGGGCGTCGGCGTAATCGTGGCCGTCGGCGTCGGTGTGCGAATCGGCGTATCCGTCGGCGTCGGCGTAATGGTGCTGGTGGCCGTAGGAGTCGGCGTCGGCCTTTCCTTGGCGGTTACCGTCGTTTTTACAATCACGGGATTTTGAACATGGTCGTCCACGGAACAAACGAGAACGTAAACGCCCCAAACAGCAGGCGTAAAAAGCGCAGCGTTTTCCAACATGCCGGAAAACTGGACAAGCGAACGATCCGGGCCTGATTCGACCGACCAGGAATAATCGTAGGTCCCATCACCGCCGCGCGCTATGACCGATAATGATACGGTTTCGCTGGCATACGCCGTATGATCGGCAATCGCCTCGATGACGATTTGGTTGGTTACGGCGCGAATGCGGTGATTGGCGCTGTCGGCGATGTAGAGAATTCCACGCGCGTCAGCAAAAGCGCCCGAAGGTTGAAATAACGGGGCGCCATCCGAGAGGCCATAGCCGCCGGTTCCCGCTTTTCCACTTCCCGCCGCCGTCGATATCAAGCCGGCGTTATCCACTTTGCGGATGGAATGGTTGAAATAATCGGAAATGAAAAGAGAGCCGGCAAAATCGGCGAAGATGCGGATGGGATGGTACAGATTCGCCTTGGCCGCCGGACCGCCATCGCCGGAATAGCCCGCGATTCCCGTTCCCGCCGCCGTCGTGATTACGCCATCGAGGCCGACTTTACGGATGCGATGGTTGCCGAAATCCGCGATATAGAGATTTCCCGATCCATCGGCGCTGACGCCCCACGGAGAATCCAACATCGCTAGCACGGCGGGACCGCCGTCGCCGGAATAGCCGCTTACGCCGATGCCCGCCGCCGTCGTAATCATGCCCGATGGATGCACTTTCCGGACGCGGTGATTGTCCGTATCTGCGATATACAGAGCGCCGGAAGCGTCGGCGCAAACGCCGCGCGGCAGATTCAAACTTGCTTTCGTCGCCATACCTCCGTCGCCCGAATAACCGCTGGCTCTGCTTCCCGCAATGGTGGAAATCGTTCCCGCCGCATCGATTTTGCGGATGCGATGATTCCAACTATCCGCAATATAAAGATTGCCCTGGCCGTCGAGACTAACGTCTTGGGGAAAGATCAATCTCGCCTTTTTCGCGGGTCCGCCGTCTCCGGAAAATCCAGCCGAGCCGTCTCCCGCGATGGTCGATATCGTGCCTGAAACATCCACCTTGCGAATGCAATGGTTCCAATAGTCGGCGATATAGAGATTGCCATGAGAGTCGCGGCATACGCTGCGGGGATAATTCAACCTTGCATTTCTAGCGGAACCGCCGTCGCCGCCGTAGCCGGGAACGCCATCGCCCGCCATCGTAAACAGATAAGGCAAAACTGGCGTCGGAGTAGGACTCGGCGTAAACGTCGGCGTTATCGTCGGAGTCGGAGATGCCGTCGGCGTCGCGGTAGGAGTAAAGGTTAGCGTAGGAGTAAACGTGGATGTCGGCGGCGGTGGGGCCGTCGCCGTATAAGAAGGCGTGAGCGTGTAAGTCGCTGTGAAACTCGGCGTTGGCGAAAACGTCGGCGTCATGGTTGGCGTGGGGGTAAAGGTGAATGTCGATGTGGGAGTAGGCGTCGGCGGAGAGACGATATCCAGGAACAATCCATATTTCCCCGTATATGAATCGTTCTTCTCTCCGATGCGAAGAAAATAATCCCCGCTTTCCGTCAATAGCCGATCTTGAAGTTGAATTTGAGAAACATCGCCGGTTACGCTTTGAATTAGAATCCCGCTGGGATCGAAGAGATCGAATTTCGGCTTTCCCTCCGAAAGCAACCGCAACGAGATGGATGCCCGGTCGCCCGCCGCCGCTGCGAAACGGAATAAATCCATATCCCCCCGGCGCTCAAGTTCTCCCGTCGCGCTTTGGCCCGGTTGAAGCGTAAGGGGAACGTCCTGTTCGAATATCCATAACGAAATCCAATAATCGCCGCTTGCGGCGCCGCTAATGCGAATCGTGTATTTGCCGCCCTTTTTCAAGACTTCATCGCTAAATTGGAGAGGACTCGATGCGCCGGAGCGCTCCGCTTCCACTATCCCCGTAGGGTCCAATAGTTCGATCCGCCAGGAATTGTTTTCCAGCCAAATCAAGGCGATTGTTACGCGATGGCCTTTTTGAGCATTAAACGAATAAGAGATTTTATCGGCGGCATCTTCCAATCGGCCGGTAAGAGTCTGATCGTGGGCGATAGGCAAAGCCGTTTGCGCATAAACGGAAAAAGGGGCATAAACGGAATAAATAAAGGCAAATAAATACCCTAATTTCCGAGTTTTATGCAACCGGAAAGAAAATGAAGGGGAGTATTCCCCGTAGAAAAAAGCCCGCCCCGCAGGAAAAAACATTTCCCGAATCGATTCCTTGAATTCAAGCATCAAAACAGACCCTGAAAAATAGGGTTAACCTGCTTTCCATTATTTTCGGCGAAATTTCGTTTATCTTAAAAATCATTACGACGAATAGAAGACGATCGGCTATTATTCATTCAAACAAGAGATCATCCTATTCGTTCGATCGACGGTATATTGTTCCATTCATCTTAACAATAGTGAGCTATTAATTAATCTTGCCGATGACTTTTTATGGGCGGACACTATACTTCTTCCTTTGTGCGATGGAATATTTCATGATACTGTAAAAAAATAGAAGTATATAAATAACTCATGTTATACGCGAAATCCTTTTTCCTAGGAATGTTCCGTCTATACAATTCTTCTCCAAAAATGGGAAGAGGTGAGGAGAGTGCTGATATTATTGAATTTATCCCATAATCCTCACTCTCATCCAACAGACGAATCAATATGGAATGCAAAATTTGAGCCAACAATTCTGCATGGATTAATTGAATGATATTCAAACCCCTTTTTGAGAATTTGACTTTACTCCTAGCATTATGCACAGCCTATAGTTTTACATTGCGTTATTACAGAAAAGGGACGTTGACGACGCAATGTTTTACAGGTCTTATATTCGGCGGCGTCGCTTTTGTCGTAATGATGTATCCTTATGTTTTAGCTCCCGGTCTTATCTTTGATACGCGTTCCGTTTTATTAAGCACGGTGGGATTGTTCGGCGGAACCATATCCGCCGCCGTCGCCGTGTTGATTACGGCTTCCTATCGTCTGTGGCTGGGGGGACCGGGAATGATTATGGGAGTAGGCGTAATCGTCACTTCCGCCGCCATTGGAGCGATCTATCACAATAAATATCGCCGCTCGCTCGAGAATATCTCGCCTTACGACTTATATATTCTTGGCCTCATCGTCCATTTTTTCATGATTGTCTGGACGCTGGCGGTTCCTTGGCCGTTATCCTTGACGGTTATGAAAAAAATATGGCTGCCGGTGATCGTGATATATCCGATCGGCAATGTCATTTTAGGACTGTTGCTCGCCAACCAGGAATCTCTCTTTCACACCGAAATCAGGTTGAAAGAGAGCGAAAAAAGATACCGTGAACTCGTCCATAACGTCAATAGCATTATTCTGCGAATAAATCCTCAAGGAAAAATCACATTTATCAACGAGTACGCTCTTCAATTTTTCGGATATTCGGAAGAAGAAATTCTGGGCCGCGATGTATTGGGTTCAATTTTACCGGAAAGGGAAAGTACCGGGCGGAATTTGAAAGTCATACTGGAGAATATACTTCTCCATCCCATAAAATACGCGAGAAGCGAAAATGAGAATATTACAAAAGACGGCCGAAGAGTCTGGATCGTCTGGAGCAATAGGCCGATCTTCGATCAAAAAGGCAATTTCGTCGAAATTTTTTGCGTAGGCAACGATAATACGGAACAAAAGAGGTTGGAGGAACAATTAATCCAGTCGCAGAAAATGGAATCCGTTGGCCGCCTGGCGGGGGGAATCGCGCACGATTTCAATAATTTGTTGTTGATTATCAACGGATACAGCCAACTGGCCTTGCAGCATCTTGAGCCGGACTCTCCTATATACAAAGATATCGAATCCATTCTCAAAGCCGGAGAACGAGCCGCCGCCTTGACGCGGCAGTTGTTGGCGTTCAGCCGCAAACAAGTCATTCAAGCCCAAATTATCAACCTTAACACTACGATCGTCGAATTGGATAAGATGCTTCGCCGTCTGATTGGAGAGAATATTGAACTTGTTACGATTCCTTCTCCTTCCTTGAATCCGATCAAAGCCGATCCGGGCCAGATCGAACAGATCATCATGAACATGGCGGTGAACGCCCGCGACGCCATGCCGTATGGCGGAAAACTCGTCATCGAGACCGCCAATATTCATTTGGACGAGTCCTATACTCAAAATCACGCCGAGGTCATTCCCGGCGATTATGTGATGTTAGCCATCAGCGACTCCGGCTGCGGGATGGATAAAGAGACCATGTCGAAAATCTTCGATCCCTTTTTTACTACCAAAGATTTCGGCAAAGGAACGGGGCTGGGACTCTCCACCGTCTATGGGATCGTCAAACAATGCGAAGGGCATATATGGACATACAGCGAATTGGGACAAGGAACCGCATTCAAGATTTATTTCCCCAGCGTAATAGCCCCTATTGTTAAGGAAGAGTATATCAAGGATTCGGTGGAAAATCTCCAAGGATCGGAAACGATCCTGCTGGTGGAAGACGAGGATTCCGTCAGAAATCTGCTGAATAACGTTTTAAGCCAAAACGGTTATCGCGTATTGGCGGCCAGTTGCGGCTGCGACGCTTTATCCCTTTTCGAAGAGAATAAGGAATCGATTTCGCTGGTCATCACCGACGTCGTCATGCCGGGGATGAGCGGACGGGAATTGTCCGATCGATTGGCCGCCTTTCATTCCGGCGTAAAAATTTTATTTCTTTCCGGCTATACGGGCGAAAACATCCTGCTGAACGATATATTGGAAGAGGGAGGGGCATTTATCCAAAAACCGATCGCTATACGCGACTTGCTAAAAAAAGTCAAAGAAATTCTTGGAACGTAAAAGACGGAATGACCAATTTATCCGTTACGCTTGGATGGCGAAATAAAGCAAAGCGGGGGCGTCATCGATTATAAATCCCAAAACGCAGGGATCGGCAAGCCATTTTTTCCATTCCGTCTCATCCAAAACGGCGGATTCGGGAATACCGAAATCGAATAGGGCGTTTTTGCCGAATAATTCGGGGAGCAGATTGCCTACTAGAAGATTAATAAGTTCGTTAATCGCGTCTTGAGCGTTATACACGGCGTCTTCCGCATCGGGATCCGTTCCCAGTACATTGCTGGCGATGACGGCGCCCAGCCGAGCGGGAACCATCATGGAGAGAACGCCGGAACGGGGACCGGAGAAAGCGAGCGACGATCGAAGAAAATGAGTCTCCTCCGAATGAATATCCTCCACAGAAACCGGATCGCAAAACATGAAGGAGAATTTTTCCAACATCGTTTCAAAAATGGCGCTCAAATTCTCCCGATAAGAAATCTCCATTCCTATTCTCCCATGACTTTATCGACTACTTCGCGAATCATTTCCGGCGTGAACGGTTTGCGAATATAGGATTTAACCCCGAAATTAACCAATTCTTTGACGCGGGTTTGGCTGCCTTCGGAAGAGACGACGACAACGGGAATTTTTTTCAATTGATCGTCCGCCCACATATTTTCGATCATTTCCACTCCATCCATGATGGGCATGTGAATATCGGAAAAAACGAGATCGATGGGATTCGAGCGAAGAATATCCAGCGCCTCTTTGCCATTCATCGCGTCAAAAATCTTCTTGACGGGAATTTCCGCCATTTCCAGCGTTTTAGCGATAACAGCGTGGACGACGCGAGAATCGTCAACGACAAGAATACTAAGAGACATCGCATCCCTTTCCCTCGGCAGGCGCGAGAAATTCTTTCATGCTTTCCAAAGCGGATTGAATTCGAAAGATGACTTTTTCAACGATATGCACATTCAATTTCAAACGGGTTTCCGCCGCCATAGACGCCCAATAATTCAACCCTTCGCTTTCGGGGCCGACTCCCATTTGAAGAGCCGTAGCGTCCGCCGCATGAACCAGATCGACCAAGAGCGTATCGCCTCGCGTATATAATTCCGGCAGATGATGCCACCTGACGACATCAACGATCAGGGACGGCATTTTCCATTGTTGGAGGACGATCGAACCCACTTCCATATGATCGATGCCCAACATTCTTCTTTCCGCTTCATCCACGGAAATGGATTCATCGCACGACAAATCAAGAATCGGTTTGGGATCGACCTCAAACCTTTTTTCCAGCAATATCTTGCCGATATCATGCAGAAATCCGCATAAATAGGCATATTTCGGCGCAGGGATTTTCATTTCCTCCGCCAACAATTCCGCGCCCGCGGCTACGGCGAAACTGTGATTGCATAAATCCCACGGAATGATCTCGCCGCCTTGAACGGCGGACAGAAGCCAATCGAATACGCTGGTGCAGACGACCAATTCCAGCGCCCGATTTTCGTTTAACGTCTCTACGAGAGCGGTTAAGGATTGGATCTCGGCGGCATCCGTAAAATAACCGCAATTGGCCAATTTGAAAATTTTGTCGGTCAATTCAGGCTCCGATCTCAAAGCCTTCATGACATCCGGTTCCATGCGTCCGCTGCATCGCAAGTCTCTAACAGCTAATTGGAGAACCGTGGAAATAGGAGGCAGCGCCTCTATTCTCTGCAATAATTCCAGTCTTCGCATTAGAAAGGAACCTCCACGCCCCTGGATCGAATCGATGTTTGTCCATCATGCAAACGAAGGATCAACGTACGGGGGATGGATCCTCCGACTTCCTGACTTTTAATCAAGATATTATTCTTCCATAGCACCTTTCGTAGAATGGTAAAATTACGTTCGCCTGTTTTAAAAACTCCTTTTTGATCGAGAAAAGTTCCTCCTCCAGCGACTTTACAAATCAAGCGTTTTTTATTGGCGCCCATTTTCAATATCACCGCCAACAAAGCCTCAAAACCGGAGTCTACGAACATGCAAGGATTTCCATTGGCTCTTTCCGGATTCATATTCGACTGCGGCAATAAGGCGTGCAGCATTCCCCCTACGCAACTAGCCGGATCGTAAAGCGTTACGCCCAGGCAGGATCCTAATGAACTGGTAATGATAATGTCGTCTTTATTGTTTGAGACTTTCATATCGGATATGCTGACTTGTAGAATCACTGGGCAGAAAACCTCAAACCATCATTTTTTCCCAAAATCGAAGGATCGCAAGCCATTTTGATCTATTATTCCGGCTCGTTCTACACATTTTATCTTTTCCATTCCCTAATGGCAATTAATCGGAGCGGAATTATCCTAAAAACAACGATTAGCGATCAGCGGCCTATGTAGCGTTTTTGAATCGCGAAATCATAGAACGAATAGAATTCCACGAAATTTACGAATCGGGGATAACTTGGATTCTTTTGGATTCCATGGAAGAATCTTTTTCACCACACAAGCTTATTGTTTTAAGTTGGAGGAATAAAAGCATGACGAGCAAAGAGCGCGTCCTGGCGGCGATCGCTCATCGAGCAACCGATCGCGTCCCCCTCGATTTTTGGGCGGAAGAGGTTGTTTGGCGGCGGCTCATGCGCGAGTTGGGCCTATCTTCAAAAAGTGCATTGCTCTCCCGTCTCAACATCGATTTGCGCTGGATCGATCATCGATATATCGGCCCGGATTTTTCCCATCCAAGAGGCGAAACTATCGAGAATATGTGGGGCGAACGATTCCGGATCATGCCCAACGGCGATCGCGTCGCCTGCGGCGGCGCTTTGGATCGCGTTCAAACCTTCGAGGAAATCGCCCGGCATCATTGGCCATCCAACGATTGGGTTAGCTATAGCCATTTGCGGGAATCGGCTCGGCGGGATGGGGAATACGCCATGGTTTACGGCTACGCCGATATTTGGCAGCGCGCCGCTATGATTCGTGGGTTGGACAATATGTTTTTCGACATGCTGGAGCGTCCGGAGTGGGTGGATTATATGACGGGAAAACTCATGGATTTCTACATCGAGGATTGGACGCGGGCTATGGAAGAGACGGAAGGGAGAATCGATCTGTTTTTTCTTATCAGCGACCTGGGAACGCAGCGTGGACCGATGATTAGCCTCGATTTATTCCGTCGCTTTATCAAGCCGAGAATTCAACGCATGGCGGAACTGGCGCATGGCTTCGGAAAAAAATTGCTGTTTCATTCCTGCGGAGCGGTGCGCTCGTTCATCGAAGAGATGATCGAGGCGGGAGTGGATGCGCTCAATCCCATGCAAACGGGCTGCGCGGGGATGAATCCGAAAGAATTGAAAACGGACTTCGGCGCCCGTCTGTGCTTCCATGGCGGGATGGATATTCAAAGAGCCTTGCCTTTCGGCACACCTGAAGAAGTTAGAACAGAGACGAAGAAAATGCTTGAAGCAATGAAGGGAGACGGCGGCTTCATCCTGGCGCCCAGCCATACCCTCCTGCCTGACATCCCCACGGAAAACATTCTGGCCATGTACGATTGCGCCGTCCAATAATGGGACTTGGTGACTTGGAGCGAGAGATGGAATCTTCCATATATTCCAGTTCGAGTAAAGTTTGAGCCGATTTCAAAGAGCGAAGAGAACGCGCCCAATAAAATTGAATTTCCTGCAAATTTATCGTACAGAAACACCTTCGTTTTGCACAATTTGCATAAAGGAAATATTTTCTTGAAGCCGTTTTTGTCTTTCGTCTTGCGTATAGACGACGATGGAAGGAACGGTTTCCGTACCCGCCGCCAATCCATAAGCTAAAAATGCAATATTTTTTTAACCGATCGGTCTCCTTCTCGAATAACGACCATTAAATCGAGGTCTGAATCCTCGCGAGCGTCGCCTCGCGCTTTCGATCCGAAAAGAATAATATCCTCAACCAGGCCGGGATATTGAGCGTAAAGCCGTTCGCGGTATTGATTCAACCATTTAATTTCCGCCGCATTGAGGGAAGCCATAAGAGAATCACCCATGAAAATTCAAACGACGCATGTCAACTTATTTTTCTAAAATTTTGGATTTAATCCCGCTTGTTTGCACAGTTCATTCGCCGTGATTCTATCAAGTAAGCTATGGCGTTTAATGGGTATTGTCTTTTCGCCATCGCTGTAGATGGCATGATTCTTTCCTTCTCGGATTAAAGCAAAACCATTCTGCTCCAGATATCGAATTAAATCGCGCTGTTTTACGGATATGCTTCAATCTCGGCGGGAAAAGGCTCATAAAGGGCGTTGCCGGAAGGAATTTCTTTCTTTAATTGACGATAGGCTTGGATCATTTCCTGCAAAGCGTCTTGCAGCATGATTCGACATTCCTCAAGCGTTTTTCCTTCGGTGACGATTTCCGGCCACTCAATCAATTGGCCCATGTATCCGCGAGAAATCTTCGTATATTTGGCCGTATATGTGATTATCATGTAGTTATCGATCTTTTTCATCATTGAAAATTATGAGCCTCATGCAAAACTCCATAATTCTTCCCCCATGCTTGGGGGAGGTTAGGAGGCAATGTCATTAAGTTAAGACATAACGTGACGAAATTCCATTCCCTCGCCCTCTGGGAGAGGGTTAGGGTGAGGGATTTTAAATTCAACAAATTCATGCTATTAGATTTGTTGATATTTTCGATTAAGGAATTAGACTATCCTTAACTTAACGACATTG
>JBFMBP010000030.1 GCA_040755155.1 Candidatus Omnitrophota bacterium
GCGATTGGACAACGGCGATATTCTGGCGGCGATGGATCAATTCGGCCCCGGCGCGCCTCGCTCTTCGGCAACGGGGAGAAATAATATGGGCCTTCTTTTCCGGTCTAAGAATAACGGCGAAACCTGGACCAAGCCCATAGATGCGGAAACCGGGCTTCTCTTTTCCGGAACGGGAGGCCAGCCCGACGGCCCTAACTACCATTGCGCTCCCATGCCCGTTGTCGATCATAAGGGACGCCTTTATCGCGCCTTCGAGAATTGCGCTCCGCCCAGCTGGCCGGCGGGATTCCGCGCTTTGGTTATTTCGGCGGATGCGGACGCCGATCTGCTCAAAGCCTCCTCTTGGATCATGAGCAACCACTTGATCTACGACCAGGAGACCGATCCGCCCGAATTCGCCAAGGGCGCGGAACATCTTCCCGGCGGCAAAGCGGCGGGATGGCTGGAAGGCAACATCATCATCGCTCCCGACGGACGCATGTTCGATATTCTGCGCGCCAATTCCCTGCCCGTCGCCGACCGCGCCGCGATGGTTCTCGTGGAGGATGAAGGGGGGAAAGTCAGTTTCGATCCCAAGACCGGCTTCATCGAATTTCCCGGCGGCATGTCGAAATTCTCCATCCGCCGCGATCCCCAAACCGGCGTTTATTGGACTCTCGCCAATAACAATACCAATCCCGCCAATCCGCGGCAGCGCAACGTTTTGTCGCTCTATTCTTCACGCGATTTGCGTTCCTGGAAGCATCAGGAAACGCTGCTGGAGGATAAAGAGGATTTCGCGCGCATCGGAAACGATTCCAAAGTGGGATTTCAATACGTCGATTTTCAGTTCGATGGCGACGACATTATTTACCTTTCGCGCACGGCTTATAACGGCGCGCATAATTACCACGACGCCAATTACATGACGTTCCACCGCATCGAAAAATTCCGCCAACGCTATGATGAATGATGAAAAACGCCATTGCGTATGGGACGTTTCAAACGAAGGGCAGTTCGCCATTTCATTCTTCTTCATTATATAAAATAACGTATTCTTGTCGTAAATAACATGATATACTGATATTCCAAGAAATAGCGTATGCAATGGGGATGACAATTTTAGCTTGGAACTTGAATAGACGAAGAAGGAGGAAAGCGCGATGGGAAAGAATATTTTCATTACCGTATTAGGAATTATGCTATTGGCCTCTATTCCAGCGTTTGGGAAAAACCCGTTAGGGCCGGGGTATGCGATTTCTTTTGCCAGAGGCGTTGTCATCGACGGGAATTTTGACGATTGGAGCGGCGCGGAATGGGTGAAATACAGCGCGTCCAGCATCGGCGCGACCGGCGGCTACAATTGGAACAATCCCGAAACAGATTGTACTTTCGCCATGATGTACGACGATGAGGCGCTCTATTGCGCTGCGAAAGTCAATGACGATATCATTTCATTTAAAGAGTCTACGACGCCGTTCGAGTGGTGGACGCGGGACGGCGTTATGTGGTTCATCGATTTCACCAACAATGACGAGCAAGAAATTCTCCTCTGGCCCGATGCGTTTCAGGATTTCGAGGGCGCCAATAGCCAGAAATGGCTGCCGGGCGAAATGATCGTCGTTATCGGAGCTACGGAAGATCAGACCAGCATAAGAACCAGACGATGGTCCGTAGGAACCCGCAACGGCGACCGTTCGGATTCCTCCGATAGAACCATGGCCGATGGAACCGTAGTCCGGGGCGAAGTCAACGAGAATTGGGAAAGCAAGGTCATCATCACAGGAACGAATTATATCGTCGAAGCGAAGGTTCCTTGGAGTTCGCTGGAGAGAAGCCAATATTACAGCGATCCCGTGGGCGTCGATCCTTCCAATCCCGATAATACGGGGGGACTCACTCTTGACGAACTGGATCGGCTGGGTTGGAAACCGCTTCTTCCCAATCCCCTTGCCGGGAGTAAAATAGGTTTTACCCATTTGTGGATCGATTGCGATTTGCCAGCCGGCGGTTTCGATGCGCAAGTCATGTGGGTTGGGGATGGGGATATCGACGCCAGATGGACGGAAGCGACCTTTGCGATTCCTACTCCGGTCTTCGATTGGGATTTGTTTGAATAACGCATATTACGCAATTCCATTTCCCTCGCCCTCTGGGAGAGGGTTAGGGTGAGGGACTAAGTTCAATAATATCAACCCTCACCTAACCTCTCCCAATCTTGGGAGAGGAATTGTAGACACGGCAAATTCCTTGAAAAATGGCGTTCATGCGTAACATAAGTGAATAAATTTATTATCCACTATCCCGATTCATAAAAAAGAATGATGTATGGCGGGCTTTATGCGAAACACAGCCCGCCATATTCTACAATACGATAAATAGATAATCTCTCGCAATGATTCGCATTGAATCCAAGCATGAAGATAAAAGTTTTGCGCATCATCGCCCGTTTGAACGTCGGCGGCCCCGCCATTCACGTCATTCTGCTGACGGCGGGGCTTGATAAGGAAAAGTACGAAACGGTTCTCGTCTCCGGCGTGGAAGGCCCTGATGAAGGGAATATGTACGCGCTGGCGGAGGAAAAAGGCGTCAAGCCGGTTATCGTTCCCAACTTAGGCCGCGAGCTCAATCCCATCCGCGATATTCTTACGTTATGGAAATTGTACCGGCTTATCCGCCGGGAACGCCCCGACATCGTCCACACCCACACGGCCAAGGCGGGAACCGTAGGCCGCCTCGCCGCCCTGTTGGCGGGAACGCCGATCATCGTCCACACCTTCCATGGCCATGTTCTGCACGGCTATTTCGGAAAAGCGAAGACGGCGTTTTTCCGCACTGTCGAGCGTTTTCTTGCCCGCTGTTCCAGCGCCGTCATCGCCGTCAGCGAATCCTGCCGCAACGACCTCATCCATTACGGCATCGGCGGCGAGGATCGCGTCATCGCCATTCCCCTCGGCTTGGAATTGGAGCGTTTTCGCCGCGATCCCGAACCGCACCGCAGCGAAGTCCGCCGGGAATTAGGCATCCCACTCGGCGCCTTCGCCGTCGGCATGATCGCGCGCATGGTTCCTATCAAACGCCACGAGGACCTCTTCCACGCCATTCCCAACGTGTTGGAAAAATTTCCCGACGCCTATTTCGTCAATGTTGGCGACGGCGAATTGAAGCCGCAACTCGTCGCTCTGGCGCAGCAATTAGGTATTGCGAACCGCTGCCTCTTCCCCGGCTTCCGCGAAGATCAAGAGCGCATTTACGCCGCAATGGATTTGACCGTCCTGACATCCGCCAACGAGGGGCTGCCAGTGGCCGTTATCGAGTCGCTTTCGTCGGGAACGCCCGTCGTCGCCACCCGCGTCGGCGGCGTGCCCGAATTGGTGCGGGACGGGGAGACGGGCTACATCGTGGAGCCGGGAAATCCCGATTCCATCGCCGAGGGATTGCTCAAAGCCATCGCCGATCCCGCCAAAACCGCCGCTATGGGGCGGCTTGCGCAAGAGGAAACCATCCGCAAATATTCCATCCAGCGGCTGATTCGAGATATCGAGGAATTTTATGGAAAATTATTGCAGGGGAAATAAGGATTTTTTACAACGAACGCAACGTATACGGGCGAGCGCCTTTAAAAAGATTTTTCCGTAAAATCTATGTTTCATTCGCCTTTTTTGGGCGGCAACGATAAGGTTATTTCCCAATTTTTATTGGATTCGGTATATACGAAGAATTTTTGAATTTCGCCATGATATACATGTTTAACGAACAGATGGCAATAGGAAGAGGGCATATTCTTAAAAACGGCAACTCCGTCTTCCAAACTGACGGCTTTTTTTTCGAATATCGATAAACCGCCGAATAGATGCAGCGTAACGCCTTGAATAGAACATACGGCGATGGATATCGGTTCGTTAGTCTGAGCGTCGATAATTCGCATGGAAAGATTGGAATTAGCGGCATACCGCTCAAGAAGAATTTCTACTTCCATAAATTGGGATGGATTATCCCGCAGATCGAAAGGCTTCGAAAAACCGACGCTAGTCTCTCCACCAGCAACGATCAAAAAGGGTCCTTGGCTTTCATCGATGTTCTTAAAGTAAACTACGGAAGAATCGATATCGCGCATTTCCTGGATATGACCCAAATTATTGGCATTCACAAGATAAGCGCATAATTTTTGCATCCCATCATTATTGATGAATACTGCTTTCACGGCTCCTTGATAGGGAATCATATTTACAACGATTGTTTCGAAAATCGGCAAATCGCTTAAAGGATGGATGTAAGTTTTATAATTGCGATGATGGGCGGCGAGTTGGCTGTTTTCGTTAATGTCCATTTCCCTTACTTCGAGCTGAAAGGTTCCGTCCGGCGTGGATTCCGTGAATCCAAACGACTGCGTTCCATCCGTTATGCTTAAGCGCGCGCCGTGAATCGGATTTTGGTCTGGATCGACCGCAAGGCCATGCATAAGGACTTTTGGGGCGTCGTCCTTTTCGACGAAAATTGGGAGTTCCATCGTTCTATCGGCGGCGATTCCAAACGACTGCGGCGATAGAACCTTATATCCTTCCAATTCGGGCAAGTAGCTGCCTTCGGGAAGTTGGATTTCTACATAACCGTTCTTGTCGGTAATCGATTTCCAGGATAATTCTTTCTGATCTCTATGCGCGTAAGGAAAAAACTGGACAGGCTGTTCGATTTGCGGTTCTTTGGAACGAAAATCCCTAACCGTCGCTTTCAACCATCCCATTGGTTGATTCAGTACAATATAAATCGGTTCGGAGGAATGGCGGCTGCGCGCATTGGCGATTTCTCGATATCCGAAGCCGTGAATGGGATGAACGGCGGAAAGAAGCAAATCTTCACGCCCTTTCTCGCGCTTATCTACGATATATTGAAATTCGCCATTCGCGCTGGATAATGCGCTCGATTCCAATGGCGTTCCCGACGGCGATCTTTGACCCTTCAATCCGCCGCGAACGACGGCGCCGGATACGGGACGGCGCTTTGAATCGATGACAACGCCGCCAATGAAGAAGGATGGATCTAATTGAAAATTTACTTCTGCGCTGGTTTGAGTTGGCGTTAGCTTAACGCGAGGAAAGAGAGCATCGAGTTTTTCCGTTCCTTCATAAGAAATATCGCTTACAAGCCAATCCTTTCCTGCATTGATATGGACAAAGTAATCGTCCAGCCGAAGGTTTTGAAAAACATAGCGTCCTTCTTGGTTGGTGAAGGTTTTATCTAAATAGTTATGTTTCGTCGATCCATAAAGTTCGATGGTTGCGTTAGGAATAACGCGATTCGCCGCATTCAAGGCGCGTCCGTAGATCAATCCTTGCCTTCCATTCAGCGTAATTGTATATAGGTTAGGATTTTGTACAATGCGGATTGTTTCTTGGGTCGAATCGGCGTACATCGGGTGAGAGGCGGAAAGAGAATATTCGCCCGGTTTCGGCAATGCAATTTCGGCTTTCCCTTCACCGTCCGTTTGGATATCGCTTAAGAAAATCCCGCCGACGCTTGATCGCAGGCTTACATTGGCGCCGGGAACGGGAATATGAGCGTTGGACTCCACTCGAAGAGAAAGCCATAAGGTTTGTTTTAGTTCGATTTCAATATCTAAATCGCTTTCCTTGACGAAAAATTCCTTGCAAGTCGAAACGTATCCGCTGGCGGACGCGATGATGGAGTAGCGGCGATCCTTATAAAGAGATTCATGCCTCCATTGCGCATCGCCGTTGGAGGATGATTTTTTTACCGTTGTGGCCGAAAGAATTTCGTTCTCATAGAATGATATGCTAACATCGCAATCTGCGCAGGGAGGAATCAAACGCAGGACGGCCTTCAATACGAAAGATTTTTCTGGAGCCGTTGCAAGCGCCGCGTCATTATTATCCGCTTGAACGTCCAAAGAGCGCTCGGCAGCGGCTCCCGCGATCGGGAAATCCGTCTTCGCTATGGCATGATGCCTGAAATCCGGCTTATCATTTTCCCAAGGCATGGAATGCAAAGTTAGATAGACAAAGAATCCAAGCAGAGAGAAAAAGATTACAAAGAAGATAAGAAGCCGCCGTTTCATCTTGGAACGATATCCTCACTCCCTAGAAAAATGCCTTAACGAAATTATCCCAGAACCTTCAATTCTTATTATTCTTAACCTTGGTTCGGTCTCTCGTATTTCCGGGTATATAATCGCCGTTTGCAGGAGGATTCGGCGTTTGTGGCCGATTTCGATTAATGGCGAAAAGCTCGTACTTTCCCGACTTCCAAGATTCAAGGCAACTATCGCTTTCAAGATGTTTGATTGTGCCTTGCAAAGAAGCGCATTCGGATTTTTTCGCCATTTGTACGATATTAGAGTATTTATTGTCTCCTGTAGCAAAGTAAAGAAATCCAGCAAACTGAACGCATAAATGAGTATGAGACTGAACATAGGCAATCAACATTTGCTGATCTGGATTGAGAGATTGGATCGGCTGCGCCGCCAAATCGCTTACGCCGAAATACTGATACCACTGGTTGACATCGATAGGATTGCTTTCCGCAAAAAAGCGCTCTGCGAATGTTAAAATTTTCTGCTTAAGCGTTTCGTTTTTAAAGAAATTAGGGCCTACTAGGTGAAGAATTGTATTAAGACATCCCGATTTAGCTTCAATGATTTTCTTGGAGTAAGATTTTTCTTTTCTTTCCATAAATGAAACAAAAGGATCGATCAAATCTGCGGGATCCTCATCGACTTTTTTTGCGGAATACAACAAAACCGCATCGCTCCAGAAATCCGAAAATTCAACATCCTTTAGCAAGCCTTCGGCGAAAGCGACTGGATCGATGCCTTTCTTTTCTAATAAACGACTGCGGTTATAGAATTCTTGGTTAATAATACCTTCGCTCTCATCCAGATATCGATTTAACCAACCGGCTACCTGACTTTTTGCAATTTGCGTTTCTTGCGGATAAGCGGCGTAAGAGAAAAGTATGGAAATAATAGAATTTAAAAGTATTACGTGAATGTAATTCATAGTATTTATCGGGAGATATTCCCAAAACCTTCAATTCTTATTATTCTTAACCTTGGTTCGGTCTCTCGTATTTCCGGGTATATAATCGCCGTTTGCAGGAGGATTCGGCGTCTTTGGCCGATTTCGATTCATGGCGAAAATCTCATACTCTCCCGACTTCCAAGATTCAAGGCAACTATCGGTTTCAAGAAAAATGGCTGTTCTACTGACAGAAGGACATTCGGATTTTTTCGCTGCCTGTAGGATTTTTTCATACTTTTCATCTCCAGTAGCATAATATAAATATCCAGCGAACTTGACGCCCATACTTGCATGAGACTGAACCCACGCAATTAGCATTTGCTGATCTGGATTGAGAGATTGGATTGGCTGCGCCGCCAAATCGCTTACGCCAAAATAATGGTACCATTGATTGATGTCTATAGGATCGCTTTCCGTGAAAAAGCGATCCGCGAAAGTAAATATTTTCTGCTTAAGCGCTTCGTTTTTTAAGAAATTTGGTCCAATAAGTTGTTTAATAATATTTAGGCACTCCGATTTCGCTCTAATGATTTCCAAAGGATAGTATTTTTCTTTTCGTTCCATAAACGCAACTAAAGGGTCAATCAAAGTTTCGGGGGCCTCATCAACCTTTTTTGCAGCATATAACCATACTGCATCATCCCAGAAATCCGAAAATTCTATGTCTTTGAGCATACCCTCGGCGAAAGCGACGGGATCGATGCCTTTTTTTTCTAACAAACGGCTGCGGTAATAGAATTCTTGAGTCGCAATGCCTTCATTTTCATCCAGATAACGATTCAACCAGCCTGCTACCTGGCTTTTTGAGATTTGCGTTTCTTGCGGATATACAGCGATTGCGACAAATAAACTTGTAAATAGGAACATTTGATAAATCCATAAACGTTTCATTGATTTATCCTTTCTTTATGCCTTCGATTAGTAATTTTGATCCCAACGGAAGGAGTTATAATATGGATTAAGCCACGGATATTTTTCAAATCGCCAATTCCAATCGCCATCCCAACCGCACCTTCCATCCCAGTGCATGATATTCCAATTAAAGCAGGATTGTTCTATACGATTTTGGGTTGCATATACATATTCGCCATAATGATATCCCTCAAATGGAGGAGCGGGTGGGGTTCTTTCACTTGGCCATTGATACATGCCCGTATCATTTACTGTAAGAGATGGAAAATAAGGTTCGTAAGTGTGTCCCCATTCGTGAAGAAAAACTTTGGCTGCATAGGGAGCGCTAACGCTCACAATATTGTACTTTCTGATCAAAGACAGTCTGCTACAAGGTTTTGTAATCCCGGCATAGAGTATTTGGATATAGATATCAGCGACTCCCACTACTCGATACGTGCTTTCAGGGACGCTGCCGCGAGTCGCAGTGTCCCAAGCATTTATGTCATTTACATCCCTGATTATAGCATTCGCCAAATCGGAATTGATATGACAACCGGTTGAACAAAAGAAGGCGCAGACTCCCCACGTATCGCTCCAGGGCGCTCCATTCGTCCAGGGCGTTGCATTATCAGCCTTAAAAAAGGGGGCTGTTGCCAATCCAATTGTAACTACGTCTACCGTTTGCGCAAAAACATCCAAGGCGGGGACAATCGTATTTTCCCAATAATCTTGCGTTATTCCAAGACCTAATGACGGCCACCAAAGTTCGATGTATTCGTCTCTTGTATTCGAATACTCGCAAAAACCATTAATGCCTATGTACCCAGGAGGAACTCCAAATGCTGGGGGACTAATTAAGGGGATGGCGATTAGAGCCATAAAACAAAGCCTTTGAATAGAATCAATGGTTTTGGCGATAGAAATACGCATGGAAACGCCTCCTAATTATTTAAATATGTCTAATTTTACAGAACAACGCCTTAATAAAACAACGCCTTAATAAAACAACGCCTTAATAAAACAACGCCTTAATAAAACAACGCCTTAAAATAATCTTATAATAAGTAATTGAGCCTGTCAATACAAAATAGAAAATATTTTTCAATATGAATAAATTTTTGATTTTAAAGAAAAATAGGCGGAGTTTTTCTATTTCATACAGCGATTCGTTTTTCCTCCCGCCGCGTGTATACTTGTTTTTCGCTGGCGCTCTCTTACGGCGCCGATTCCACCCTGTGGCATGAAGGACGATGATTTCTATTTTCGACGGTCAGTTGCGTTTGGGCGGGCGAGTCATTTTTTCCGGCCTTTCCTGGCGCATAGGGGATAAAGATCGCATTGGCTTAGTCGGCCCCAACGGCTCCGGCAAGACCTCGATTTTGCGCGTTCTGGTGGGTGAATATTCGCTGGAAAAGGGAACTGTGGAGCGCTCCCGCAGCCAGCGCATCGGCTATCTTCCTCAAGACGGCTCGGAATTGCCCGACCGCAGCGTCTCCGAAGTGTTGATGAGCGCCTTCGATGCGTTGAACCGCATGGAAGCGGAGATGCGCGATCTCGTTCATATTATTCAATCTACCGACGCCGCCGATCCCGCTCATGAAAAAGCCATGCAGCGCTATGGCGTTTTGGAAGACGAATTCCGCCATCGCGGCGGCTATAGCCGCGAGGCGGAAGCGCGAAAGGTACACTCCGGCCTGGGCTTCAAACCGGCTGATTGGGACCGTCCGGTGCAGGAATTCAGCGGCGGCTGGCGCATGAGAGTTCTTCTGGGCAAGCTGCTGCTGGAGAAGCCCGACATCCTGCTTCTCGACGAACCGACTAACCATCTCGATCCCGATACGCTAGCGTGGTTCGAGCAATACCTTCTCGCGGGCGATTCCGGCCTGGCGCTTGTTAGCCACGACCGCTATTTTCTCGACCGCATGACGACGGGAATCGCTGAAATTGAGATGGGGCGATTTCTCACATTCAAAGGCAATTATTCCAGTTATAAAAAGAAAAAAGAGGAACTGCGCGAACAACTGCTGGCGCAGAAGCGCAACCAGGATCGAGAAATCGCCCACCTGGAAGCTTTTGTGGAGCGTTTCCGCGCCAAGAATACCAAGGCGACGCAGGCGCAATCCCGGCTCAAGCGTTTGGAAAAAATCGAACGCATCGAAATCGAGACCGGCCCCAGCATTGTATCTATTCCCATGCCCCAGGTTCCCCGCAGCGGCAAGGAAGTGTTGCTGTTGGAAAATCTGGGCCATTGCTACGGCGATCTCCGCGCGCTGCATCCCGTAACGGCGGCCATCTACCGGGGCGACCGCATCGCCGTTTGGGGCGCCAATGGCGCGGGCAAGAGCACGCTTCTTTCGTTGATGGCGCAGGAAATGCCGCCGACCGAGGGAACCGCCGCCTGGGGATACAATACTTTGCCAGCCTATTTTTCCCAGCATCACGCCGAGTTGCAGTCGTCGCAACGCTCGTTGATTGATGAACTCGGCTCCGCCGCGCCGCCGGAAATGCAGACGCGCCTGCGCGACGCGCTGGCCGCTTTTCTCTTTCGAGGCGACGACGTATTCAAATGCGTCTCCGTTTGCAGCGGCGGCGAAAAGAGCCGTCTGGCTCTCGCCAAACTTTTGATCCGCCCCATAAACGTCATGATCCTTGACGAACCGCTCAACCATCTTGACATTTCCACGGTGGAAATTCTGGAAGAGGCGCTGCGCCGCTTCGAGGGAACGATTATTTTCGTCTCCCACGACCGCTTCTTCGTCGACCGCCTGGCGACGCAGGTTTGGGAAATGAACCAAGGCCGCTTGCAGATTTACCAGGGGAATTATTCCGATTACGAATACGCCAAACGATACCGGGAAGAGCGCGCCGCCCTCGACGGCGCGGCTAATTCCCAAGACGACGCCTCGTCCGCCAATTCCCGCCTGGTCCGCAAAGAACGCAAGCGTCTGGAAGCGGAGGAGCGCAATCGCCTCGGCGCCAAGCGCCGCGAGCAGAAAAAAAAATGCGAAACGGTAGAAAAGGAAATTCATGAAGTGGAAGCGGAGATTAAGGAGATTGAAGCCCGCATGGCCTCCGGCGCTCTCGTTCGCAATCCCACGGAAATGGCGAAGACCAGTAAGCGTTATAAGGTTCTTCTCAAGAATAAAGAAAAACTCTACGCCCAGTGGGATAAAATGGTGGAAGAGATCGAAGTGGCATAAGTGTAGAAATGTAGCATAGTAGGGTGGGCTCAAAGCGAAGCGTAGCCCACCATTTGCATCTCATCGAATCATCCCATCGGCTGCAAGACCCGCATCAACATATTCAACGCCGATTTCGCATTCTCCGCGCTCAATCCTTGTACGCAATCATCAGGAACCGTCACTTTGAATCCCCGCATCAAGGCGGAGGCGCCGGTGTAATGAACGCAGATTTCCGTGCAGACGCCCGTCAAGATCAACTCCGATACTCCTCTGGCGCGCAACTGTTCTTCCAGATCGGTAAGATAAAATCCGTCATAGCGCGTCTTTTCGATGACGACATCGCCTTCGCGGGGCGCCAGTTCCTCGACGATCTCCGCTCCCCGCGTTCCCTTCATGGCGTGCGGCGGCCAGACGGCCAGTTCGGGATCGCCGGGCGCATGGCTGTCGCAAAGGTAAAAAACCGGCGTCCCTTCCCGCCGCGCTTTTTCCATCTCGCGCTGAATGTTGGGGATGATATTCTGCGCGCCGGGAACTTGCAACGGAGCGCCGTCTATGACGAAGTCGTTCAACATATCGCTGACGATAATGGCTTTTTGGATCATCGCAGAAATATCCTCCTATCGCGCTATGGATTGCGTTATTTGAACCGTCAATAACTCCTCTATTAAATAACGATGGATCAAAAAACGCGACCATCCTGCTTTTTTCTTATCATTCATCATTCATTGGGATCCGCTCCAAATCCAGCCGATACATGATCTGATTGTAGTCATAGCGCGGCGTGGCGCAGGGATTGCCGGAAAAGGTCGTCGAATAGGTTCCTTCGAAATAGATCATGCGGCCGTTTCGGCGGTCGAAAAAGGGATGATGGACAGGATTGTAAAAAGAATACCGCTCATGGGTAACGATTTTCTTCGCTTTTTTCCACGGTCCCGTCAATTCGCCGGATTCGGCGCACCATACTTCTCCTAGATAGGAGGTTCCTCCTACTTCGACTCCGATGAGAATCCACTTTTTGCGATATACGTTCCAATGGACCGATCCGGCGTGAATGACGACTGTATGTCCGCTGTCCGCATCCTTCGGCAAGAATCGGGCGTCTTCTTTGGCTATTTTTTTTGCTTCGATTAATTCCTTCTCTTCCGCCGGGCCAATGGGATCGGCGCCGGTTTTCCAGGCGAAGAGCGGATGTCCTTTTTCCAAGACGAGCAGCGAGTTTTCCCCTTTATAATCAGAACCGTTTTGCAAGCATGTGAACGCTTCGTATTTGGATTGATCTTTTATCGCAGAGAGATCGGCCTGCACGCGAACGGTTGGAAACGGCATTGGGAAATAAATGTATTCTTTCTCCCCATCTTTGACGCGCAGGGGATGTCCCCGCGGACATTGCCATTTTTTATCCAATTCGAATTCCACGAGTTTTTCGAATTCCTGGCGCGCATCGTCGAAAATAACCAATCCATGTTCTAACATCTCGCCCAGGCTTCGCATGTGAGCGTAATGAGCGATCAGCCGTTCTTGGCCGGATTCGCCGGGGAGGGTCAATAAGCCATCGATCCAAATCAAACCCTCCTTTACGATGGGACTCATGGATTTGCAAAATCCTTGGCTATCGGTGAAATAATGAAGATTGACGCCTTGATCGGGCGGCAAGCCGACTTGATCGGGAAATTCGGAAGTGGCGCCCGATACTCTAAAATTCCCTAAGGGATATTGCGGGCGGCTGGTATCGCCCCAAAACCAATACAATTTCCCGCGATAGGGCGCAACCACGGCGGAATCCTGCCCCGCGACCTGGCCGTTGAGCGCAGGATTTTCGATGGGCGCCGCTTCACCGGTCAAAAGGCTGTCGCGATAGACGCCCTGGCCCGTAATCCGATAGAGGCGTTCCGCGAGGTTATGGCGCTGCAGCCGGATGACGGCCTCCTTGCCGCTTTTGGGACGAAGCCGGACGCCCTGCATTCCGAATCCATCTTTCGGATAGGAATAGCCATGACTTGTTACAGAAAAAAACACATCGATTCCCATCAATCCCGGTTCGTAAAAAGCGGCGATTCCGTTACTGTCCGTATAATATCGAATTTCGTTGACTGTCTTCAGTTCCGCCATAGGAACTCCCCGCCCGGTCTCTTCATCCACGACGCGAATTTTGAAATAGGGATTTTCCTGTCCGGCAGCCGACATGACAACCATTGACAAGCAAGCGAAAATTATGTTTGTTTTTATTTGTATCGTAAGTTTCATGGCGATTTTCTCCTATTATTAACTCATTTTACGCGGGATTGAAAAGTTTAAGTAGTCAATTAGAATCGCCGTTTCGAATCACAAAAACTCGAAACGAAAAAGAAAAAATTGGCGCATGGGATCACGCCGTGAATTGCGTTGTTCCGTGAAATCCAAAAAAATCCGTGATATCTGTGATTCAAAATTTCGTGGAATTCGCCCCTTTTCGTGGTTTCGTGATTCAGTAACGAAAAATGAAACCCATCCTGCTCTTTTTAACGGTTCTTCTAATTGGCGTCGAAATACCAACGCCGAAAGATAATGAACATGGGCTGCGTAACATGAGTTACTAATAACAACAAATCCCACCCTACATGGTTTGGGATGTCAAGGAGGAATATATGGGTAAAGCAGGCGGGACGCCTGCTTTACCCGCATAGAGAAAAACGATGCCGGGTAATTTTGTTAATGTTTAGTAATTGGAATGATATGTTTTTCCATGACCACTTTAATAAATAGTATCGTTCGCTGGTTTCAATCCTATCCATAATCTCTAAATTACGATGGGTTAAAAAACGCGAATCATCCTGCTTTTTTTCTCATTATTCATCGCTCCTGGTTCACTAGTCGAGCGCCCTTTCTTAACGATACATCGAATAAAGGCGAAATTCCCGGCGCGTCTTCTTGGGTTGCCTTAACGGAATTGCTTGAGGAGCGTAGGGAGGCCGAGTAAGATCATGAAACAGTTTCGTCCTCGCCGATCGAATGATCGTTCGCTCCTGCCGATCGGTTGGATCGCGGGACGGATAACGCCCAGGGAAAATATGGACAACGCGCGCCAACTCTTATACGGCATTTTGCAAACCGGCGCATCCGGCGCGAGCCGCGATTCCAGCGCCCAGCGCCTGACGGCCCTCATGCTGACGCAACTAGGAAAGCAGCCGTGGTTTCCCGCTCAGGAGGAAAAATGGTGCGAACGCATCGCCGCATCGGCCGCCGACGGCGTCATGGCCAAACTGATGGCCCTAGCGGAACGCCAGATGGAAAAAGCCGATCTCGAAACGCATTTGGACGATCTTGCCGACGATTTAACGTCCACTGTCTTTTATACGCCGGAAGGAGTGCGCTTGATTTACTCGCCCCATCCGCCCGTTTTCGACGCCCTGGCGCAGACGGGGGCGGAAATCCATTCCCGTCTGATCCATCGCGCCGCCTTCAACGCCGTCCGCCGCAACGCTTCGGGTTTGAAACATCTCTCTCTCAATCCCGCCGATCTGAGCGATGAATTGTGGGGCGCCGTGATGGAGGAACTTCTCCGTTGCCTCGGCGACGCCTCGGCCCGCGTTTGGACAAAGGGGGATCCCGCCCCGGCCGTCTTTCCGCTCGACGGAGTTCGCGGCGCCCGCCAGGGAATTATCCTGCGCGTGGCTTTGTCGAAGGACGGAACCCGGCTTGCCGCCGTCCGTTCCGATTCCATGCTCTATGCTTGGAACGTTCCTCAACGGGAATTGATCCGCTGCTGGGACTTGAAAGAACTAAATCCCCTCTCGGAAAAACGTTGGGAACCGGCCTATCTTTATTTTTCCCAAACCGGCGCCCAGCTGGCTTTGGAAACAGACGCCCAGATGGTATTTACATTTTCTCTTGAAGAATCGGACCTCCATGTTGGCAGCTTCCGGGAAGAGAACAAGGAGGTTTTTCTCCAACAATTCGGCGAACCGTTCCTGCCCGATTTGGAATTGGCGAAAACCTCCGCTCTTCAAATTCGCGCCAAATCAGGGATCCTCGCGCCGTTGTCCCAATACCTCCAAAAAGTCTACGATTGGACCTGCGACGCCAAAGGCAAAACCATCGCAACCGCCAGCGAACAGGAACGCGCCATGCCGGAATGGATGCTCAAGGCGGGATTCGAACGCGCCGTGTTTCATATCGCTAAAAAGCGCCTCATCGACCTGATCCGCAAACATACTCATACCAGTTACGCTTGCTGGCGCTGCGGCTCCATGATTTCCGGCCCCTCGGAAACGAAATGCCGCCGCTGCGGCGCCGATTTCACCCGCTGCCCGGCGGGCTGTCCTATTCCCCCCAGCGAACCCCTCGGCGCGGCGAATCGGTGGCAATGTCCCCATTGCGGATTAGCCGCCCGCGTTTGGGAACCGATATATCAAGTAGAACTAGAGGATCGCATGGCGGATTCGGAACCCGAAATCAAGGAATGGCAAAGACGGCATGATATGGAACGCATCCAGCGAGCATTGCGCAAGGAATCGCTGGCCTACAAAAATCGGGAAATCGCTTTCGATCGCCTTTTATCCTTGAAGGCGGAAGGAATTACCAACGAAGAAATCGCAATTCGGCTGGATATCCCAAGAGGTTCCGTGGACTATGTATGGAACCAGTGCAAGCAACGAATTATGCAGTTTTTTGGAGAAAATTAAATAGTAAACGGTTCACGCAAGCAGAGCGGGTCGAGCGAAGCAAGCCTCGCCAGCTAAAACCGATTGCAGACGGTGTTATCATGAACGAGAAAAACGCAATCCATTCCCGCCGCGCCGCCTCCGAAGAGACCTGGAAGCGCGTCAACGAACTTATCGGCGCCATCGAAGCCGATAAGGAGATGGCGACGCCCTGCTCGCTTGAAGCCGCCGCCGATGCGAAGGACTCGTTGGATCGATGCCGCTTCCGTCTCTTGGCGTCGATCCAAAGCGGCGCGGAATACCGCCATCCCGCCGCGCCTTCTCTCGTGGAACGCTGGACGCTCGATCATCGCCGCAAAGACTGGCTGACTCGCCTAAGCGAAACTTTAAACGCCTTCGAATCTTGCAGCCGCGAGCGCTGGGAGGAAATCCGTTCCTTCTTCCTCCCCCTGCAATCGGTATTGGATATTCTCGCTCCGCGCCTGGTTCCCGCGCCCGCCCATCGCGGCGTCTCGGCGGCGAAAGAGCGCGTCTACCAGCCGCGCCGCCGGGCCATCGAACCGGCCGATCTTCCCGTATTCAATCCCTTGTTCTGCGCCGCCATCGATCCGGCGGAAAAAACCTTCTCCCTCTCCGGACTCGCTCCCCACGCGGTTTACGAACTGACTCTCCTCTGCGTTCAAACGCCTGACAAGCAAACGAAACTGACTCTCCACGCTTCCGCGGAAGGAAAACTGGACATCGGCTTTTCCGCCATGATGGAGAAGAAGCCCGCTCAATCGCAAGAGCCGTTCGAATACGTCTGGCTGCTGGAAGAGAACTCCGCCGGGGGCGCCTGGACTTCCGGCCTCATCTGGCTGGAATCGGAAAAGATCCGCGCCCTGTCGAACGAAACCATGCGCCGCTTAGCCGATTCCCTGAAACAGGAGCCGGACGATTCCTCGGCGAGTCTCCTTTACGAGATCAACATGCTCGTCAAGCGCGAATATTTCCTGAAAGCCTACGAACGAGCCCGCCAGGGCCTTCTCTTCTCCTCCAGCCTGCGCCGCGATGAGAGCGCCTTACCCCTCAAGGAAGCCCTCTGGCAATTCGTCAACCAAATCGTGGGCAAAATCCTCTTCCGCATCGAAAGAGCCGAGCCAGTCTTCCGCGCCCTCAAGCCCGAATGGAACGCCGCCGCCTCTCTCCGCGCCCTCCACTCCCGCCTTGTTGAATGGGAATAGCGCCGACGGCATTTTATCGTAAGATAGGGCGTATCGTTCGACGCAAGAATTGATCTATCCATCAATTCTTGTTTGCGGCCCATAACGCGAATTTCCCGGTTTTAAGGGGCGCGGAACAAATCATTACCTGTTCGTTCCGTGATGAACAGATAATAAAGCGCATGGGAAGCGTTGATCGATGCGCGACGTAAAAATTTATTGTTGATATAATAGAGGGCGGCCAAGAAGCCTTCACAAGACGCAAGGAGATTTACCTGTTATGGAAGCAGTAGAACTCATTGAGATTATCAGCCGGGGGGAAGATAGCCGCCATCAGTTTAAAGAAAATATCACGAATGCAAATTCGTTGGCCGCTGAAATGGCGGCGTTTTCGAATTCGCATGGGGGAAGGATTTTTATTGGCATCAACGATCGGGGAGAAATTACCGGATTATCTTCCGAAGATATCCGCCGTCTCAATCAATTGGTTTCCAATACCGCCATTCAAGGCGATAAGAGTGCGATCAATCCTGAAACGGAAAACGTTCGCGTTAGAGATAAAATCGTGATGGTAGTAACCATTCGCGAAGGAAACGCGAAACCTTACACAGACTACCAGGGAGTAATCTGGGTGAAAAGCGGTTCGGATAAACGGAAGGTTACTGCGCGAGAAGAAATGCGCCGTCTTTTCCAGGAGTCGGACCTAATTTATGCCGATGAAGTTCCTGTAGAAGGAACCAACATCGACGATATCGACAGTGACTATTTCGAAGCCTTTTATCAAAGAATTTACGAGGAACGTTTAAACCAAACCGATATTCCTATAGACCGGCTTTTGGAAAATATGAACCTCGCTAGGAATGGGCGCCTCAACTTGGCAGGCTTACTTTTATTCGGAACGAATCCGCAACGAAAGAAACCAGCGTTAGTAATCAAAGCCGTGTCGTTCTATGGCAACGATCCGGCCGCTCAGGACTATCGCGATAGCGAAGATATTAGTGGAAATCTGAAGACGATGTATGAGAACGCTATGTCGTTTCTGAAGAGAAATTTACGGAAAGTCCAGGGTCAACAAGGTTTTAATTCGCTCGGAAAACCGGAAATACCGCCGATCGCGCTCGAAGAATTGGTTGTCAACATGTTGATCCATCGCGATTATTTCATCAGTGCGCCTTGGAGAATCTTTATATTTGACAATCGCATTGAATTAATAAGCCCTGGCCATCTACCGAATAATTTGACAGTGGAAAATATAAAGGCGGGCAACTCAATACTACGGAATCCGGTTCTCGCCTCATTTGCGACTAAGGAATTGCCCTATCGCGGAATCGGCACCGGCATTCGCCGGGCGCTGCGGCATTATCCTCATATTGATTTCGATAGCGACTATCAAAACAATCTGTTCGTTTGCGCTATTCATCGGCCAATTAGTGGGGAAGACAGAAAATAATCTTGATTATGGATGCCAAAAATACAGATAGCTGCGCAAGACAATCGAGCGTAAATATACTATTGTTAATCAACAACTACGCATGGGAAAAGGAATGCAAGCAATGGGTATGCTCCGGCGGGGGGCCGTGTTGATCGTCGACGATGAAAAGGGAATGCGCCATATTCTCAGCCGTTTGCTTGCGGATGAAGGCTACTCCGTTGAAACCGCCGGATCGGGCGATGAGGCGCTTGGCAAGATCGTCCAGGACTCTTTCGACGTAGCCATGATCGACATCCGTATGCCGGGGATGGACGGTTTGACGCTGCTGGATCGCTTGCGGGAAGAATCGCCGGACACGTCAGTGATTATGATGACCGCCTATGGCACCATCGAAGACGCCGTCAGCGCCATGAAGCGCGGCGCCTACGAGTTCATTACCAAGCCCTTCAACAACGACGAAGTCATCCACATCATCGGCAACGCCTTCGAGCGCAAACGCCTTCTCGACCGCAACCGCTACCTCTCTCAGGCGCTGGAAGAACGAAAACAGCTGGAAGGGCTGATCGGCGAAAGCCGCCCCATGCAGGCGCTCTACCGCCTCATCGAAAAAGTCGCGCCCACCGACAGCACCGTCCTCATTCTCGGCGAAAGCGGCACGGGCAAAGAACTCGTCGCCCGCGCTCTGCACAATCAATCCAAGCGCAAAGACGAAAAATTCATCGCCGTCAACTGCGGCGCTTTGCCCCGCGAGTTGATCGAAAGCGAACTCTTCGGCCACGAGAAAGGCTCGTTTTCCGGCGCCCACCAGCGCAAGATCGGCCTGATGGAATCGGCGGACGGCGGCTCGCTGCTGCTCGACGAAATTGGCGACCTTCCCCTCGAATTGCAAGTCAAAATCCTGCGCGTGTTGGAACAGAAGGAAATCCGCCGCATTGGCAGCGTCAATCCCAAAACCGTTGATGTGCGCATCGTCGCCGCCACCAACCGCGATCTCCAAGACGACGTACAGCAAGGCGCTTTCCGCCAGGATCTTTTTTATCGTCTCTCCATTATGGACCTGCGCCTGCCGCCCTTGCGCGAACGCAAGGAGGACATCCCCCTGCTCGTCGATCATTTCATCGCTCGCTTCAATCAAAAGTTGAACCGTTCCGTCGAGGGAATCTCTCCCGAAGCTTTGCGCCTCTTGATGAATTACGATTGGCCGGGCAATGTTCGCGAGTTGGAAAACGCCATCCAACGCTGCATGATCCTTCGCGATTCCGGCGTTATCGGCGAGGAGGACATACCCTCCAGCGCAACCGCCGCCGCTAAAATCGCCGTTCCCAACCTCGCCGATCCCTGCGAAGTGACGCTGCCCAGAGCACGCGAAGCTTTCGAACGCCATTATCTCAAGCAATTGTTGGAAGCGAACAACGGCAACGTTACCCAATCCGCGCTCATGGCGGGCATCGGCCGCCGCACCCTTCAGGAATTGATGAAAAAATACGGGCTGAGAACGGAAAATGATGAGTGATGAATGTCTGGGTGGCAAGGGCAAGGTTGTTTTTGCCCTTGAATAATACTGAAAAGTAGGATTGTCGCGTTTTTTGACCCATCGATATGTAAGAGGCGGGTGGCAAGGGCAAGGTTTTATCTGCCCTTGATTTATGGCCGTTTTATTCAAGGGCAAAAACGACTTTGCCCTTGCCACCCCGGCTACGATTTTGGGAGAAATCGAATATCTATGAAACGCATTCGTTTCAAACAAGCGAAACAATTTATATGGATACTGGTTCTCATTGTGATGGTGTTCACCTATAACATATTATCGGACAAACCCTATTGTACGATCGAATTGCAGGGCGAATACACCGTGCGGGGAGAGAGAAAGAATATTCTCCTCTACCTGTTCAATAAGTTTTATACCGAACGGAAAGAATTCGCCGCTCATCCTTCCCGCCCCGACGAGACGTATGGCATGTATATGTACGTCAACGATCCCGACGGCCTGGCTCACGTCATCTTCGCCGTCGATGGCGTACAAACGCCCGTCGAATTCCTGCCCGGTCAAAAGATAATCGACAAGGAGTGGAGATTTTCCGCTCAACAGGGGTGGCATTGGTTCCATTTGGACACGATGGATATGAAAGGCAACCGCAGCGCCTCCGCGTCCAACGTGCATGTCGTCGCGGCGAAATAACATGCGTATCGGCGCAACCTTTTTTCGCTCAAATTAATTCTGTCCGGTTTTTTCCACTTCCCCGGTCATGGGCACGAAGCGTACGGGGATGCTGTACTCCTTTTTGATTCCATCCTTTTCTTTTTTAATCAACAATAAGTATTGCTCCTGCTTGCCAACGGGAATGACCATGCGCCCCCCGATCTTCAACTGTTCGATCAACGGTTCCGGCACGCGGCCCGGCGCCGCCGTTACGATAATTTTGTCGAACGGCGCTTTCTGCGGCCAGCCTTTATAGCCGTCGCCCGCCTTGACGAAGATGTTTTTATAACCCAGTTCTTGGAGAAGCGCCTCCGCCTTTTTCGCCAATTTTTCGATAATCTCGATCGTATAGACCTCTTTCGTTAACTCCGCCAACACCGCCGCCTGATAGCCGGAACCGGTTCCGATTTCCAAAACCATATCGTCCGCTTGCGGCTTTAACAGCTCCGTCATCAATCCTACGATGTACGGCTGCGAAATCGTCTGATCTTCCCCGATCGGCAAGGGAAAATCCCCATAAGCATAAGCGAGCAACCGCTCCGGGACGAATCGATGCCGCTCCACTGTGCGCATCGCGTCGAGTACGCGCTTGTCCTTCACTCCGCGCATCGCGATTTGCCGGGAAACCATCTGCAGGCGCTGCTCCGCCAGCGATTCCTCCGTGGCGCGGGAATAGGACAAATAAACCAGGCCGCCAAGCAATAAGAAGGAAAATGCGCCAATAATCAGGATATCGGACATACGGCATTTCCTTGACAGCCAACCGCTCGGAATCCCCTTCATGATAACGCTCCTTTCGCCGCCGAATCGGGCGTCATCCATCTATTTTTTCCAGTATAAACGATTTTTGGAGAATCTTCATTAGGCATTTTTCCGATGGAATACTTTCGCCTGCCCGCCAATCTTCAAGAAATCTCCTCACTCGCCGCTTCACAAGGAGAACATTCCTTGATGTAATAAATTGTCCGTGGAATATTTCCGCCAAGGAGAAATCCGAGATGGATCGAAGAACGTTTTTGGAATGTTGCGGCGGTTTGGCGGCTTGGGCTTCGCCCAATCGTGGTGATGGATTCGGTCTCCTTCGCCCGTTAGGAGCGACGGGCGTAAAGGTTTCTCTGTTGGGATTAGGGACAGCGAATTTGCATCGGCTCGAAGCCAATGCTGCGGAACGTTTGATTCGCCACGCTCATTCTTTGGGCTTCGCCTATTTCGACTCTGCCGCTGCTTATGGCGATGGCGTTTCGGAATCCATACTTGGAAAATGCCTCGATCGCTCCCAAGAACATCTTTTTATCGCATCCAAAACGCTGCGCCGCCGGGATGCGGCGCCCGATCTTTACGCCTCTTTGCGCCGCCTTCGCTTCGAACGTATAGACTTATGGATGATGCATGATTTGCGAACACCGTGGGAATGGGAAGAAATGACGGCGCCGGGCGGCGCGTTGGAAACTGCTCTGCGGGCGCGAGAGAATGGCGATATTCGATTTATCGGCCTATCCGCCCATCGACATCCCGATTTAATAGCCAAAGCGCTGCATGAATTCCCCTTCGACGCGATCATGATTCCTCTCAAACCGGCGTCATCCGGCGGCGAAGGATTCGTCGAAAAAGTGATTCCTCTAGCGAATAGAATGGGCGTGGGCGTTGTGGGGATGAAAATCTTCGGACGATCCGCTCCTAGAAATTTATCTTCTGAGGCGGCTATGCAGGCTTGGCGCGAGGCGGCGCGATATCCGGCGGCTTCGATTGTAGCGGGATGCGAGACCGTAGAGCAATTGCAGCTTGCGGCGGATGCGTTCTCCGTCCCAATCGCGTGAGGCGCATTAGGCGTAAATATCCAAAAGCCGCCCCAGTCCAAACGGCTTCAACCGCGCAGTATCTTCCTGGATTTCCGCGTTTTTTTTCGCCATTTTGGAGTCTAGGTCATCCGGCAAATCGATGAGTTCGTTAAAGCGGGCGTCGACGAATTCGGACGTCCGATTGTAGTGCGACGCCAAATTGCTTTGCAATCGATTCGTGGGAATTGGCCGGAAAAGCGAAGTGGATTGGATAGCGGGAGTATTTGTTTCCATAATCTTCTTGCTCGTAAACGGATTTCGCAGCGAGAAGATCGCAACCTTGATGCCAAGGCGAATAATCGCCATTAACTATTTCATATATATGACTTTACTCAAAAATAACTGCATAGCGCCAACCAGAGTATTTTGGAAATTACAACATGGAACAGGCAAATTATTCCTAGTTATTCTCAATCGATTAGTAAGTTTTTTAAATCATAATCTCACTGTTCCCCTTCAATTCATTGGGGCATATAGTATATGGTTAAAATTCTATACTTATAGAAAACAGGAGATGAGAAACTATGGCGGAATCGTCAAGCTTGCGATATGGGGATTTAGTCTCATTAGTCATTTATTTTATTATTATGTTGAGCATCGGCTACTGGTGTTCCCGGCGCTTAAAATCGACGGAAGGCTATTTTGTCGGCAGCCGCAAAATCCCCAGTTGGGCTGTCGCTTTTTCCTTGGTGGGGGCGGCTATCAGTTCCGTTACGTTTCTCGCTTATCCTGGAAGCGCATTCGATACGAATTGGAGCATGTTGGTTCCGGGGCTGACGATTCCCATCGCGGCCTTGTTGGCAGTGTTGTTCTTCGTTCCTTTTTACCGCAAAGCTAGACTTGTCAGCGTTTACGAATATCTCGAAATGCGTTATGGCGTATGGGCGCGTATTTACGGATGCATCATGTTCACCATCTATTCCTTTTTCCGCATGGGCGTCGTCTTATACCTTCTCTCCCTTCCTGTAAAAACGCTCACGGGTTGGGATACCTATATCTCCATTCTCGTTATGGGAGTCATCGTAACTATATACACTGTCATCGGCGGCATTGAAGCGGTGATTTGGACGGATGTCGTGCAAACCGTCATTTTCATTCTCGGCGGCCTCTTCTGCATCGCTACGATCTTTCTCGATACTCCCGGCGGTCCCGCGACCATTTTTTCCGAAGGTTGGGCCAATAGCAAATTCAACCTTTCCGTCAATTTCGATTTAAATTTTGCGAATGAAACGCTTTGGGTATTGATTCTTTTCGGCCTTTTCCAAAACCTGCAGGAATTCGCTTCCGACCAAACGAAAATCCAACGCTATTGCGCCGCCGATTCCGATAAGGGCGCGAAAAGAGCCGCCTTTTACAGCGGCGTGGGCTGCATTCCGATCTGGGTGATGTTTATGTTCGTCGGAACCTGCTTGTGGGTATACTACCAGCATTTCCCCGAAGCCGCCGTTACTCAAATGAAGCCCGATCGCGTTTTCCCCCATTTCATTCTTACGAAATTGCCGGTAGGCTTGGCCGGATTCGTCATCGCCGCCATCATCGCCGCCGCCCTGTCTTCCATCGACGCGAGCATGAACGGCGCCGCCACTGTTATGACTTCGGATATCTACCGCCGCCATCTCGCTCCCGGCCGCAACGACCGGCATTATCTGAATGTCGCAAAAATTTTGACGGCGGTATCCGGCTTCTTCATGCTCGTTTGGGCGTTGTCTTTGATGAAGATCGAATCTTCCATCTTGCCCATCGCATTCGCCATTTATTCCGTTTTGGCCGGAGGATTGGGCGGGCTATTTTTTGTAGGCATCTTTACAAAGCGAGCCAATAGCCAAGGCGCGCTTATCGGAGTCGTTCTCTCGCTCGTTGTCACCGTCTGGATGACCCTCAGCGCTCTCGATCAGTTGCCGGAATCCTTCAACAGCCCCTTCCATAAGTTGATGATCAACGTGATTAGCAACATCGTTTCTTTTGCGATCGGCTACTTCGCCAGTTACGCCTTCGCGCCGCCGAAGCCGGAGCAGTTGGCGAATCTGACAGTATGGACGTTTAAGGAAGATAAAGAAAAAGCGTAGAAAAAAAAGGATAAAAAGATCTCGGCGCCGGATTCGTCCGGCGCTTTTTTTTACGCTTTTATATCGAGATTTTTTCCGCTGGCCGGTTGGGGAGATTCGACGTTGGGGAAGATGAGGATGCGCGCCTGGCCGCCGCCGACTTGGCGGTCTCCTGTAACGGGATCGACGCGGCTGTGGATCGTTACCGAGGCCATAATTCGCTGACCATTCAAAATGGCGTCCGACGTTTCACGACGGACATGGGACAATTCATGCTGCATGACGGCGAACGGCGCTTGTCCCGGCGTTAAGGGCGTCGCTGATTGGAATGACACGCCGGCATCGCTTGATCCGTCCGCATAATTCGTGGTTTTCCGCTGAAACGGCTCCTTGGCGGATGCGCCTTGCGCTTTGGCGGCGGGGGTTTCTTCCAGCGCATTTTGGGGATTGGCGGCGGCCGCCGTTTGATTGAGAAGAGCGGCGTTGGTTTCGTCGCTGGCGTCTTTCGCTTGCTTCAACGCTTCGCGAGCGATGCGCTGAGCTTCAACGGTTCTGCCCTCCCCCATATTTTGCTCTGCTGTAGAAAGCATGGCGAGGATGCGCATCGCCTTGGCGCCGGCGATTTGATTTTGCGCGATGAGCCGCCTCGCTTCCGCGATGGAGCGCGAGGTGCGATCCGCCTCATTCTCTATAGGCTGGGCCTTCGCCGCATAGTCGATCGGCCCCATCGAGGTAACCATCCGTGTTCCCTCAAAATAGATTTAGGGACTCTATTATAACTTCTTTTTCAATCGAAACAATATAATTTTATAAACAGCGATTGGAGCGGATAAGAAATTTGTCCGTTATGTTGGGTAGTCTCAAAGCGAAGCGCAGCCCTTCATCATTCATCATTCCAAAACGCGCAGTTGTTGCACTTCTTCGATGAGCAGGCTATAGCGTTGCCCGTCTTCGGCGGTAAACAATAACCGCCCTAATTCGTCGATCCCCTGCGTTACGCCCATCATTTCCCGGCCCAGCCGCAGCAAGCGCACCTTCTTTCCCAGCGAGATCTCATAACGCCGCCAATATCCCCGGATCGCTTCTCCCCGGTCGTTCTGCGACGCTTCCCAAAGCGCTTCCCATGTGGCGCCGCATTGCGCCAGCAAGAGATCGCGCCGCCATTCTTCAGGCTTCAACATGGCCAGCGAAACTGCCGTCTCCCGGCATTCCAACGGCCAATCGCTAGGGCCGCTATGCACGTTAAGACCTAGACTGACGAGCGCCGTCCGGCACTGGAAATCTTTTTCCACCAGTACGCCGCCCAGTTTGCGCCCTTGCGCCATCAGATCGTTAGGCCACTTGATGACGCAGGGGATGCCATAAGCCGTATCGAACACGCGGGCGACGGCAGCGGCGGCGTAAATCGACAGTATCGAGGGCGGCGGCTCCCATTCGCCCAGTTGCAGCGAAAACGTGAGCAGCAAATCCTTGCCTTTGGGCGAATTCCAAGCTCTGCCTTGCCGCCCGCGTCCTCGCATTTGATGATTGGCGGCGAAGACGGCGCCATGAACCGCCCCGCTTTCCATCAACGTTTTGGCGGCGTCGATCGTAGAGGAAATTTCATCGAAGCAATATATCCGGCTTCCCCACCACCGAGTCGAGAGATTCCCGGCAATCGCATCAGGATGCAAAACCTCCTCGCAAGGCTCATAGTAAAACCTGTCCAGATCGTAAGGCTTAATCAAAATCCCATCCTCCCGCAAAGAGGAAATCGCTTCCGTAACAGCCTCTATGCTTAATCCTGACAGGCGCGCAAGATCGGCCATAGTCAGCCGCATAAGCGGACGCTTGACGAATACCCGCATGATGGCAGTTTTGTTGGGGTGGTTGGCGAGGTAACGCTTATCTGTTGGATTGGGGTTTTTGGATGATGAGCGCATTACGAATAGATTTCATAAGGAGATTTTAACAATCTCTATTATGATCGGTATATGTATAGCTGCGCTAGCCGCAAACCATGCAGCACGTACAACACTACGTGTTAATCGTAATAGTTCATCTCTTGCTTCTTCAGCGCGAGAGGCTGCTAATTTCGCTAGTGAAGCAGCTTCCTCAATTCTTTTTTCTTTTTGTTGAAGTAACCAATCATTTATGAGCGGAATTTTTCCTGAACCATCTACTCCTTGTGCAAGTTTATCTCGGACTGATTTTTCACCCGTAGAGTCTACCTTTAGACTACGACTTATGGCATCATGATAAATTATTAGGGAGTAGAGAGTTTGCGGAATTTTTCATACGCCGCTGGATCGTCCTTTGTTCCTTGAAACTGAAAGGGCTGATATTGGTTGATCTCTTTTAACATTAAACCATAGGAGCATCCATGCAGGACGGAGATTTCGGCGGCTTTGGCTGCTTCCTCCCCGGTTTTGTCGTCTTCATTGCAGACGATCGGCTTTGAATATTTCTTCCATAGCGAAATGCAATCGGGGATTTTCTCTACCGGCGCGCCATTGAAATGAAGCAGGATGAAATCGGCGGCTTCGGCGATTTTTTCATTGGTTAGTCCATCGCCCAAGCCGCTGGTAGAGACAAATAGGCGAGGAGCAGTTTGTTTGGCAAGTTGGATCAATTCGACTTCGCCTGCGGGCGACTTGATAATGGAGCGGTCAAAGCCGTCGTGGCCGTATTCGTTGGCAATTTCGACGGCAACATTTGTGAATCCTTCCTTCTCGATCCAGCGAACGGCGTTGACGACTCCCTTGCGAACGGCGTCATCGTTCTTGAGAATCTGGTCCTGGCGTTGGTAGAAAAGACCAAGAATGACGGCGATTCCTTGACGGTCGCAGGCTTCGATGACTCGCTTCACTCGATGCAAATATTCATCGCGCAATGAACCGTCCGGATTGAAAGCGGAATTGAGCGCGCCTTCATAACCGGGCATTCCGCCCTGAAGGTTGAGCGTGAACGCCCGCACGCCGCTGGCGTAATAATCTGGGATTCGAGGAAGGAAGGCTTCCGTATTTTTATCGGGATCGAAATCCCGGCGGTTCAAATCTTCGAACGTGGAGTTGACCATGCGGACGTTCAGCAAGAGGCCGTCCGCCTTGGCGCCAGGATAAGCCGATTGGCCATTAATGAGCCAGCGATCTTTCTCGATAGAGAGGCGGGTGTGGCGCACTTCTTCCGCCAGAAGGCTCTGGCTCGCTATCGATAAAAACAGAAACGCCAATAATCCACGCGAAATAAACCGATTCATTGGGAGTTCCTCATTTCCGGCGGCAGGAGTTCGGAGATCGTAAACAAAGGAGAGTATTCTACGCCCGCCTTATCGAAAGCTTCCCGCCCGCCTTGCTCCCGGTCGACGAGAGCGATCATTTTGACGATTTCGCCGCCCTCGGCGCGGATGGCGTCGATGGCGCGCAATGCGGAGCCGCCGGTGGTAATGACGTCCTCGACGACGGCGACGCGCTTGCCTCGAATCTCTACGCCCTCGATCAGGCTTTGGGTTCCATGCTTCTTGGCTTCCTTGCGCACGATGAAAAACGGGATAGGACGGCCTAGAAGATAACTGAGCAGGGACGCGCCGCTAACCATCGGATCGGCGCCCAACGTCGGTCCGCCGACGGCTTCGACGTTATCGTTTTTGATATTTTCCAAAATCAACATGGAGAGACAAAAAAGGCCGTTCGGATCGCAGGTCGTCTTTTTCCCGTCGATGTAATACGTTGAAGTTTTGCCGGACGTAAGGATGAATGGCTTGTCCGGCGGCGCCAGTTTCAGAGATTTTTCTTTGATGATCTCTCTCAAATTATCCCGGATGAGCGTAGCTTCTTCCGCCGATAAACGGGTTAGATCGAAAGTGTAATCCGTCATGATTGCGCGTTCCTCTTCGATTCTTCGATTATCCTCGAATTTTATGGCAATCCTTTTAGCCAGCGCATATACCACTCTAGCGCCAAGAGGGAAATCAAGGATAGAGCAGCCCACCATTTCTCGCCAAGAAAGCGAGATCGCTGTTCCTCTCGATAGACGGATGCGGCGGGCAAGCGATCCGCCAATGGCTTCCAGGCGGGAGAATTGGCGTATTCGCCGCCGGACGATTCGGCCATAGCGCGCAAATCGGAAACGTTCTGGCGCAGCTCGTAGGTTTCCATGCGGTTCGGTTCGACGCGGAATTCGGCGGTGGCGCCGTCCAGGCGGTTGGCGAGAAGATAATTGCCCGGCTCCACCGGCGTATATCTCTCCTCAAAGCGGTTCGAGCGCGCCATCGCCGGAGAGAGCCATAGCGTTTCTTCTCGCGATGGTCCTTTTACGTCCACAGGGACGCCGCTTATCGTAGCATCACGAAGGCGGCTGGAGGCGATATATCCCACCTGGACCGGCTCGAAGATTTCGTAGAGCGAGCGGTCGGTAAATAGTTGGGATTCGTCAGCCAGCAGCCGGGGATTGCATTGATAGAGAACCGACAGCCAAAAAGACGAAAGCCAGTCCTCGCCGGTCAGCATGTTCCATCGCCAAAACGAATTGCTTTTCGAACAGACGATTTTTCCCAAGCCGAATCGATATTCGACAAGAAGGGAGACGGCTTCTTGAGCCGATGTGAGGCCGTCGAGCAATATTTTTTCCGCCGCCGATGGGGGGCCGGTTTGGAAAAAAGGAAAAAGCGGGGGGATTTTCCGCTCTTCCGTATTCAAAAAAGCGGAATGGAGCGGATCGTCCGGTTCGGTAGGCGGACGGATGGATACGGATTGCAAAGCGGCCGTATATATCTGCGATAAAGGCCCTGGAAGCGTTTCGCGCAGATTGGGAGGATAAGAAGCCGCATTGAGCGGACCAGGAAGGAACAACAATCCGCCGCCATTCTCCACATAATCCCTCAGACGCTTAGCGAAATCGACATGATCGGGAAGAAAAGCGAAATTGTGAAGAATAACAACAGACCATTGCTCCAAATGAAGATCCGCGAGCGATTCCGCAGCGGGAGCCGGTTCTGCGATGGGATTTTTATCGGCTTTTCCGGCGCGTTCCAGTACCCAGGAGCGGTCGCCAAGGGAAGATAGGCCGTTTTTGTGAGATAAATACGCCTGGAGATCGATCGTAAGCCGATCCTCCAAGGAACGTTTTAAAAATTTCATTTCCCAATCGGGAGCCGATGTTAGCAACAAAATAGGGTCTTTGGTTTTTCTGACGCGGACGCCGCGAATCAGCATGTTATTGCTGGCTAGTTGTTCCCCCGGAATAGGAACGGCTTCTACCGTAAATTGATATTCGCCGGGGGGGAGAGGGGGAATATCGAAGGTAAGAGTCTGTTTGCGAACCTCATTATTCAAATCCGCCGTTTTTTCTTCAAAATACAATTCCTCGCCCGATAGGGATGCGCCCCGCGTTCTGACCACTACCGGCTGGAAAGGCGCATCGCCCGCCACTGCGATGCGCGCTTGCAATGGCAAAGGTTCGCCAACGCGAGCGTTCGACGGCGCCAACGCCGCTTCGAGGATGATGTCGGAAAGCGTCTCCGTCGTTCCTACGCCGAATGTATAAATTCTTTTGCCGAGAGCGGATTCGCCCGCTCCGGCATGGCGAAAGAGAGTATCGGCGGAATCGATCGGATTGGCTCCTTGATTCCAGCGGCCGTCGGTGAAGAGCAAAAGGTAGGCGGATTCGTCCTGGCGGGAAATCCGTTGGAATCGAGCGATCGCCGCCGATAAGTCCGTGAAGGGAAATGCCGGAGACGCGGATCGGGGAAAACCGGAAGTCCAGAGCGATTCATCGGGCAGGGAACGCGCGGCGTTGGAAAAAAGAGCATACTTAAGATCGAATCCCTTGCGTTTCCATATAGCGGACAAATCTCCCTCTTGCAGGTTTTGGCGAAGAATCTCCCAACGGGAAAGTACGCCGATTCCCGATTTCTGCGCTGAAGGCCGGATGGGAAACGACATGCTTAACGAATCGTCCAAGGCGACATAAAGAACCGGAGAGACTGCGGTGCGGACCGTCTCTTTGATTTGGGGCTTCATCAGGAAGAAAAGCAATAATCCTAAAAAGATAAGGCGGCAAACGAGAAGACCCGTCCGCATTCCGGGAGATATGGGCGCGTCAAGACGCTTTAATGAGTATAAATAGATAGCGGCGCCGAAAACAAGAATAAAAAACAGGATCAATCGTTTGCGTCCTTTCGCAGGAGGTATGAATTATCCTTCGATTCCCTGAGAGCGGAAACTAACTATTCTTCTCATCTTAGCCGCGCGATGTCAGCTAGGGGAGAGGCGGCTTCCCCTTCTCATTTCGATTTATTATGATGTATGAAATAACGCCGATTTTTCCAGTACGAAAACGCAGTTATTCAATCGAATCTTTATTGGCGAAGTTTGGTTGGGATATCGAATACAACGATCCATGAGAATTTAGCAAGCCATTTTTAAATAAATCCGGTTCCATCTGCGTTAATCATCGAGGGGAGTATGATAACAGGAAGCCCAAACGAACACGGACAACTATTGCTTCGCTTTCGAGAAAAGGGCGATGTAGACGCTTTCGATCGGCTTATAGTGGCGTATCAAAAGCCTTTATATAATTACTTGTTGAAACTGCTGCAAAATAAAGAAGACGCTGAAGACGGATTGCAAGAGATATGGATCAAAGTCATCCGGCAATGCGGCTCTTATCAAGAAAAAGGGCGTTTTTCTTCGTGGATATTCTGCATTGCGCACAATTATTGTCTTGACCTTTTCCGCCGCCGCCGCCATCGAATCAATGACGAGGAATTCGTGGAAACTCGTAATGGATTGGCTTTATTGGATATTATCCCAGCCAATGTTTTTACTCCCAGCGAAGCGGCGATGGAAAAAGAAATGATGGCGCTGTTGGAGCATGAGATAAAAGATATGCCAGTGTTGATTCGCGAAGTCTATCTTCTGCGCGCGCAACATGGAATACCCTTCAAAGAAATTGCAGAGATCCAGAAATCTCCCTTGGGAACCGTCCTTTCGCGAATGCACCAGGCCGTGAAATGGCTCGAGCCGATCATTCGATTGTATATGAAAGAAAGCGATCCCAAGACGGAAGAATCCGCCTAGACCACGGAAAGCAATACCATCCATGAGCGTTACGCCTCTATTTCGTTTTTCCGACAAAAAAAAGAGATTGAACGAGAATCGCCTTTGGCTGTCGATGGACGAGCCGGAATGCAACGAGGAAGCGCGGGTTTTTGCAAATATTTGCGCCGTTGACGAATCCTTGAGGGATAAATGGGAAATTCTCAGACATTCGCTTGAGATGGGGGAAAAATTGGTATGGAGCGATCCCGATCCTTCCCTTCGCGCCAGTATTTTGGAAAAAGCGTATGCGGCGGTTATGCAAACCCAGACGGCGTCTCAAAAAAGCGAAACCACCGGCGCCTCCCTTTTCCGACTGCCGGGATGGGGATGGATCTGGGTTGCTCTCTTTCTCGTATTGAGCGGGGGAGTCTGCGAACAATTTCGGAATGCGAACGATAACGCCCTTCGTCTTGAACCGGTTGATATGGAAATTTTGTCTCTTCAAAGAGAAATAAATCAATTGAGGATGGACATTATCATAGAATTCGATTTCGATCCCGATGAGAACGCATGATGAATGAAAAACGGCAAGCGCCGAAAAAATCCGGACTCTTCATTGCGTCATTGCTGCTTATATCCGTATGGGGGGATTCGAACGTCAAGCCGGATGCATCGGCCGATCCTCCTATTCCTTCCGATTCCAGAGAGATAGAAAAGCCTCCCTTGCCGCCCTTTTCTCGAGTCGAGCCGATGGGCGGTTTGGATGAAGGACGCGGCGTTACTCCAGAAGACGAATTTCAGCGCATCCGCCAATTGCGGGAAGAATTTCCCAAACTAGCGGAAATATTGGAGGAAACGCGGCGAATTTCTCTCTCCATTCGCAACGCCGCTCTTTCCTATCGCCAATGCGATACTCCCGAGAAAAAAATCGCATGGAAAAATAAAACCCGCGAATTGCTAAAACAAGAATTCGATCTCGAAGTCGAAAGGCAATACCTCGAGATCGAATATCTGAGCAAACGAATCGAAAAACTAAAAATTCTTATAGCGCGTTTTGAAAAAAGCCAAGACGCCGTTCTCGAATACCGGTTGAAGAAAAAATTGCGCGATGACGACGCTAGCAAATCCCTGCCATTTCAACCGGAAAAGAAAATATCTCCATCCGAAGAAAACAATATTCCCTTCACGGAAGAGAAAACACCCGCTCCTTCCGCCATGGAAGCCCAGCGATAGATCTAGTTCGGCATGAACCAATCCCACTTAAGAGGAAGCGGCGGGATTGTAGCAGCCGTTATCCATTGGATTGATTCGAACAAACTCATCCGGTGGAATTGAAGGTCCAGGGGCGGAGCAATGTTCGTTGAACGTACGGCTCAGCGATTCCGCTATCATATCCGGACTCATTTTTTCCAAATGTCTGCGTTCGAGAACCGTCATCAATTCGCCGTTTTTAAAGAGAGCGATGCATGGAGAAGATGGCGGGATATTGGGCATATATCGCCTTGCTTGTTCAACCGCCTCCCGGTCGACTCCAGCGAATGCGGTTGTCAGTCGATCGGGGATGATTTTGTTCTGTAAGGCTTTCATTACGCCCGGCCGAGCTCCACCCGCTGCGCAACCGCATACGGAATTGATGACGACCAGCGTCGTTCCTTGGATTTTGGCAATCGCTTCATTTACTTCATCTATGGTTCGTAAAGAACGAATTCCCACGCTTTCTAATTCTTCCCACATGGGACGAACGGTTTCGGGATCATATAAGGGTTGCATCGAACTTGTCTCCTTCGATTGTGTTTTTTTTATGGATACCATCGATCCACTTATTCCAATCTGCATTGAGATTGTCGCTTTTCAAATTCCTCTCCCAAGATTGGGAGAGGTTAGGTGAGGGTTGATATTATTAGACTTATTATTCCCTCACCCTAACCCTCTCCCAGAGGGCGATGGAATATATAAGCAATAATCCTAACGCATACTAGTATTATTCCACCGCCCCCTTGCAATATCTTGAAGGAAAAATGGAGCGGGGAGCAATTTATCAATTAAATATAGTATATTATTTATAAAATAATTCAAGTATTTTTTAACCGATTATTCTACTCTAAGAAGTATGGAGCGCCGATGAAAATCTACTCCCCTTTTGGCTTTTGCTCTCGCGGGTTACGAATCTTGTGTTATACTAGATATTATTCCGTTTCCGAATCGCCGTATTTTTTTCCCTGATATTTTCCCCAGTGGATAACTTCATTGAAATGAGGGAATATCAAGGAGATGGATGATTGTAGTCATGGACGGTGTGGGCGCATCGGCTTCCGGAATCGGACAGTTTTCAAGAAAAAAAATACTGTTTATTGCCTTTGGCTGATATATTGAGTACAGGAGTTGAGGAAAATGAAAGCGAAAATTTTTTCCATCCTTCCCTTTCTTTTTGGATTGTTCTTTTTTTCCGCTTGCGGACACTTGATGAACAAATCCAGCGCCGTATTCATATCCGATCAAGAGCCATTCAACCAACAAATTCAAATCCCGCCCAACGTGCGCATTCTGGAAATCCATCATGATGGCGGGAATGTTACCGTCAAAGGTTGGGATAAGCCGTTCCTTCTCATCGAAGGAATCAAGCGCGTTTCGGCGGCCAACGCGGAAGAGGCGCGGCTGCTTTTAGATTCGGCTCAAATCATATACTACGAGAGAGCGCCTAATCGGCTGGCGCTGGAATATAAAGGCATAAGCGCCCGCAAAAAAAACGCCCCCAGCGAAGCCATCGATTATACGATTAACGCTCCGCAATCCTTGATCGTGGAAATGACGACGCGGAATGGCGTGATTTCCGTCTCCAACCTATTGACGGACGTTTTCATCGACCATAAAACCGGCGACGTTAAAGTGGAAGCGGTGGAAGGACGAGTTCGCATCCAATCGCAAGATGGGCAAGCGATCGCCGTTCGCACGAAAAAATCGGTTGAATTGGACTGCCGCGACGCCAATATCAAATTGGACGCTATCGGCGGAGACGTCTCCATCAAACATTGGAACGGGCAGCTTGTTGCAGCCGGAATAGGGGGAAATGTTGAAATTGCTGGAGATCGCAGTTCGATCGACCTGCAAAAAGTGAAGGGCAGGTTGAAGATCGACAATCGGGACGGAGACGTCGTTTGTACGGACTTTTATGAGGGAATCGATATCAATGTCAAAAAAGGTCTTCTGAAATTGGAGCCGAAGATTCCCGTTCCCCGCGATTACTATTGTACGGTTGTGGACGGCGAATTGATTTTACGCGTTCTGGACTCGTCCGAAATGCTTCTGGAAGTGGAAGCGGAGAATGGACGCATCCATTCCGATTACCCCATGCCCATCTCGGCGGAAAATAATATCTCTTTCGCCCGCGGCGCTATCAACGGCGGCCATCGCAACGTCCGGCTTAAAGTGAAAAATGGCGCTGTATCTATCCAGAAAGCCATTGTTCCGCCTGCCGCGATTTCCGAACCGGCGGCGAAGGCGCCCGCTCAAGCCCCGTCAACCGCCGTCCCGGCGCCCTTGACGCCCGGCGGTCTCGTTCCCGCCAAGGTTGCGCCTTGATTCTTACGCGGCAGCGGAAGAAAACTATGCTATAATGGCGAATAGAGAGCCTCCGGAGTTAGCGGGTGAATAAATCATGTGGGAAGATCCAATTGTCAAAGAAATCAGAAAATATCGCGAAGAATACGCGGCGCAATTCAATTACGACTTAAAAGCGATTTACCTGGATATTAAAGAGAAAGAAAAACAGAGCGGAAGGCAAATCGTTTTTTTTCCACCCAAACGGATGGCTCCTCCTCGAAAAGAAAGCGAAGTTGCGCAGACGCCGAATTCCTAAGTATTTTTCGCTCACAGCACTATATGGCGCAAATCCGATCATACCCAAAGGAACTATGGCCTGGAGGTTGTCATGGACTACGACGTCATAATAAAAAAAACCGGTGAGGAATATAAAGCCATCAATGAGTTGATGGATAATCTTCGCGACAAAATGGAGCATCGTCCCCAAAGCCAGCTGGAGGCGTGGACGTCGGAGATGAAGGCGCTTTTCTCGCAACTCCTTATTCACGTAAAGGGATTTTTCGAAATCGAGGAGCAGGACGGCTTTATGACTACCGTAATTCAAGAACGTCCCACGCTTGCTCCCGCCGTGGAAACGTTGCGCCAGGAACACCAGACCGTGCTTTCCGCCATGGAACGAATCCAGCAACAATGTCGCCAGGCGGGATCGCCCGATTGCCAGGCGATCGATTCTCTTTGCAAACAATTGGGCGATGTGATTCAATACCTGAAGACGCACGTGCGAAAGGAAAATCAGCTGATTCAGGGCGCTCTTGCCAGCGATATTGGCGCTCAAGACTGAAGTTAAGTTTAGGATCGTTTAGACGCCGCAAAAAAACGAATTGACTTTCGCCAAGAATCTCTTATACTTCTCATTACGTAAACAAAGATCGGGGGCGCACCGGTTTCGACGGGATTGATTCGCCCGGCGAGTGCATGCCGAGGTCCGCTGGCCTCGTTAAACTGGCGGAACAAATTTAACAGCAGACAATAGTCTACCCCTCGCTGCTTAATCGCAGCGACGTCCCGTCCGGCTCCTCCCTTTCGGCTGGGCGTAAGGCGTCATAAAGAAAGGGATAGCGGCGCGGTTCGCCTTTGACCAACCCGCGAAACTCTTAGAAGGCTGGCCGTTCAAAGATAGGTCTCCGCGATCTGAACGGCGAGAACCTAGCGGAGACTAAGCATGTAGGACTTACCGGTAGGACTTTTTCGGACGCGGGTTCGACTCCCGCCGCCTCCACCATTTCCTCCATTGGATCTACCCTGATTTCCTCAACCCCAACGCGCCTTTAAAATATCTATTCCGGCGTTGTCATTTTCACTTGCTTTTTACTCCACCTCTCTATATTTTAGGATAAAGCATTAAGCTAAAATAACGATAATCTTATTTTAGGATAGCACCGTATGGATCGAGGCCTACAAGGGCATTATGTAACCATATCGACGGTGAGCGAGAAGGCGCAGGCTTTCATCCCGGCGCCGCTGCCGCCGCGTCCGCCCATCGATTGGACGCCGGAGTTGCGAGGCAAGTTCGACCAGGCGCTGCTGGCGCTGGGCCGGTTGGACAGCGTTTCGAGGCTTTTGCCCGACGCCTCGCTTTTCCTTTATATGTATGTCCGGAAGGAAGCCGTGCTTTCTTCCATGATCGAAGGAACGCAGTCGTCGCTTTCGGATTTGCTGCTATTCGAATTGGATCAGGAACCGGGCGTCCCGCTGGATGACGCGAGGGAAGTCAGCAACTATGTGGCGGCGCTCGACTATGGTCTGCGCAGGCTAGGGGAAGGATTTCCGTTATCCTTGCGCCTAATCAAGGAGATTCACGGCGTGTTGCTGAGCAAAGGGCGCGGCAGCGACCAAACTCCTGGCGAGTTCCGGCGCAGCCAGAACTGGATCGGCGGCTCCCGGCCTGGCAACGCTGTTTTTGTTCCACCCCCATCCAAAGAAGCGTTGGAGTGTATGAACAAACTTGAACTGTTTCTTCACGGCCAACCCGAACCCACGCCGGTATTGCTCAAAGCGGCTCTGGCGCATGTCCAATTCGAAACGATCCATCCATTCCTCGACGGCAATGGCCGTATTGGCCGATTATTGATTACGCTGCTTCTATGCGAAGAGAAGGCGTTGCGCGAACCGATGCTCTACTTGAGTCTTTATTTCAAGATGCGCCGCCAGTATTACTACGAACTGCTCAATAAGACGCGCCTTAATGGAGATTGGGAAGCTTGGCTCGATTTTTTCGCTGAAGCGGTTATTGTTACCGCCGGTCAGGCGTTTGAAACGGCGCAACAACTTCTCGAACTAGCCAAAAACGATCGAGATAAGATCAGCGGCTTGGGGAGAGCGGCGGCATCGATCCTTCGGTTTCACCGGACGCTCATGGAGCATCCCATCTCCACGGCAAGCTCCCTAGTGGAGAAGACCGGCATCACACCGGCGACGGTCAACAAGGCGCTCAGCCATTTGGAACGCTTGGGCATCGTCCGCGAACTGACGGCCCAGAAACGCAACCGCGTGTTCGTCTATTCCGAATATCTTGGCATCATGGATAGGGGGACGGAACTGCCTGAAAGATAGGGCTGTTCGGCTGGGTGGCAAAGGCAAGACGCTGGATGCTTTTGACCTATCTTTCAAGGGCTGGCTAACGCCATGCCCTTGCCGCCCAGCCAATCTCTATGCGACTCGTCGCCTCGCATGAGGTTCAAAACTCATTCCTTCACGTATCCCATCCTGACGTATCTGCCTAACTTTTAGTTAGCCAGAATTATCAAATTCAAAACTCATTCCCTCGCGTATTCCACCCAGACAGCGTTTTCCATGATGGCCAACTCGTCATCAGTTAGGAATCCGAAATGCGATTCCCTCTTTCTCGCTGAAAGACGACACTTGTTTTGCAGGCAGAGCTGGATAAAGAGATCGATGAGGTGGTCAGGCATGTCTACGATCTCCTGGATCGCCTGCTTTGTCTTGTCGTAATTCGCAAGGAAATCGAGTTCTTCCACCAGCTCGCGCTCGATGGCGAGTTTGACGAAATCGTATAACGCCTCCGCCTGGGCCGTCATATCGATATACCGATACAGATATCCGGTCTCCCCCGAAACGGTCATCCGCCCAAGATCGTCCAGGTCGTATTCAACCAACCGCATCAGCGGTTTTGAGAACGCCTCCAGGGAATGATCGTAAAGCGCCGGATTTTTCAGCATGGCGGCGGAGACAGGGAACATAATCCCTCTGGGGATCGCGCCGCGCCGTGTACGCACCTCAAAAAAGGATTATAATACGCCTTCAACCTAAAAATATAGTTATTTCGGCGGCAATTTTCAAGAGAATGATTTGATTGACTGGAGTCCGTTCAAAAATGGAGAGATTCTCAAAAAACGTGTTTCGAGCTTAAAAAACGATTAAAAATCGGCTTCCAGATCGAAAAATTATTACCTAAGCCTGTTTCGGGATACCAGCGAACGGTGCGCAAGGCCTTCTATTAGTAGAAAGACCTTATCATGAATCAGGGGACGGAATGGCCTGACAGTTAAGATTATTCTGTAACGTCGATTTCTTTCCAGATTACCGCCGTGCGTCCCGCCAAGTCGCACGCGGAGGCGCGCAGCCGGTATTTGCCGGGGCGATCAATGACGAAATTCATATTTATTTTGCTTTGTTTGGAATTGGTTTTGACAACCACATCTCGATACTCATGAGATAGAATGCGGTAGTCTTCTTCCTGCGGGCCGTACAATTCCCAAAAAATCATCGAATTGACATATTCGCCTTGCGCATTAGCGCCGGACGTGTAGTAAGCAAGCGATGAGATTTCCGTTAGTCGGGCGTGAGCGGCGATTTCCAAAGGCGCCTTGCCGGAGGCGGCGGAAAGTTCAATCTCGATCTGAGGGGGATCTCCTTCCGGACGTTGCGGGATTCTTGGACCATCGAGATGTTCGCTTTGACCTTGGCTTTCCACTTCGATTTTTCCATCTTCGCGAATGCGCACGATTTCGCGGTATCCGGACGATTGAAACGCTGGAATATCCCAACACAAGTCGAACGCGATTCCCAAGCGAAGATAGCGTTCTATTTCCGTAAAGAAATTGCCCATCACTGTACGGTATTTAACGCCCTTGGAATTCACTCTTTCAAGATTTAACTCGCCGATTCCCCATAAATTGCCTTTGCCTATATGGACATGGCCGAGGTTGTAGCCGGCGGGCAGCAGAATCGCCACTTCGGCGGCTTGTTTCAGTTTCGTCAAATCTCGATGGGGATGATTGGCGATATGATTTCGCAAATTCCTCGTTAAAGCCAGGCATTCTTCGTAAGGAACGCAGGCCAGACGCGCCGAATCCCAATAGAAGAACAATTGCGCGCCGAGATCGTAGGCATGGGTTAAGAACCAGAATGCGTCGTCGCGGTCCACCGAGCCGTAAATGCTGGTTCCCCAGGTTTTGTTCGTAACGCGCGCCGCTCCGCGCAGGAAGCCATAGATTATGTCAATTAGATTTTGGGGACTATCGACGGGAATTTGACATTGGTATGCCATATTCATTTCCGGCAGCGTGCGGCGCGTCCCGATGCGTCCGGGCGGCTCGAAGACGATGGCATTGGGCGGACCGCTGGGATTTTCCGACAATTGATAGAGAGCCGTACTAACAACCGTTTCCCATGTATATAAATTTTGCTGCACAAAATCCATGTCGCCGACATCGACATCCGGCCTGGCTTTCAATCCTCGAATCAACGATGTTGGATTGCCTTGATGGTTGGCTTGATCGAAATACTTGCGGAATTCCTCGAAACAGATTTGCGGCGTTATGGTTTTTCGAAAGGCAGCGTCTGCGCGCAAACGGGGACGGATGACGTGATCCCGCGTACAGACGGCCGGTTCGTCTAAAAACAAGACTGGCCCCAAATAATTGCTGCGGTAAAGAACTTCTGGATAATGCAAGTCCTCGCTGCCAAGCCCCCAATAATATACATTGCGGCGTTCAAGCCATTGCGCTTGTTCTTTATCCGCGCGAAAGCAATTCATTCCCGCCGCGATCATTTCTTCGTAATCGTCTTTCGTTAAGCGAACGTATTCGTAATCGGAATCGTCATAGCGCCGGTCGCTGTCTTTTGTCCTGGAATTGCTAGGAACGCCGATCAAAGCTCCGGAATAAAGTTCAAGAATCGCTGCTTGGATCGGTTGGGGAATATTGTCATCGCGGCCATATGAATTTAGCGTATATTGCTTTCCCAATAAATTCATCCGATTAGGAAAACTATCATTTTGCGGCTTATCTTTTACAGGTTGAGGGAAAAGCTGCGGCCATGCCCCAAGCGCTGGAAGCAACGCTTCGCCCGTCGATCGATTGCGGAATTCCAACGCTTCGCAATTCTTCTCTTGAAAAATATAACGAATGATCGAAAGTTGCGCTTCGGCGAGGCTTGGCGCAGGATATTCTTTGGCAAGAATCCATACTATGTATGATTCGCTGTTTTCTTTAATGGCTTCGAGGCGAATCCATTGGCAAGGCGTTTCCCGCATCGTATCCAATGGGCCGAATGTTAATGTGAATGTTTTGACGACCGATTCGGGAACGGTGGCGGATGCGATGATTTGGTATTGCGCCCATTGCCCTGGCTGGCCAATTGGATAAGATAGATTTACATCGGCTATTGCTAAACTGGAAGACATAACGAAAAACATCATCCATGCGATGGTTTGGCGAAGCATAATCGTCTCCTAATATTCGCTAATCTTGCAATGATAGAATTTGGCATTTATCTTTCACTGGAGGAATCGAAACGGTTTTCCCGCCGATGCTTAGTTTCACGGGCGAAGCGTCCTTTTTGAAATCCGTACGGCGTATCAATACTTTATCTTTTAAACGCAATCCCGAAACGACGGAACCTGGTTTATTAGGAACGTCGAAGTTTACGGGAACTCCCTTTTCGAGAAATTCGCCGTATTCTTGCGCGGCGGCCCATACGGGATGCAGCAGTTCGACTTCTTTAGCTTGTTCTTCTTCCGCGCACCAAAGGAAGAATGCATCGGCGCCTCGCAGCAGCATGTGCCATAACAGTTCTTGATAAGCCCACTCGCTCATCGGCTGCGGCTTGCTCGTCATTTTAGGCGACGGTTTTTCATCTACAAACAAACCTACATCGACGATATGCCAATGGACGAAAGAAATGATAGGAATAGAACGCGGAGTATATTGCCCTGCATTGCTCGCTACTAGCAAACTGTTGTAAAACCATCGGAAATCGCCCGGATCGAAATCGTACCAATTCCATGTCCATGACCAAGGATAAACGACGGGCATGGCGAATGTATAGCCGGAACCTTCAAAGTCGTTGGCCCAATGCCGGTAATGGGCGTTTTGGTCGGCGAGCGCCGGTTGGCCTTCGATATAGCGTTCGAAATAATCGTACCAATAGCGCCAGCCATTATGGGGATAGACGGCGTAGTTGCCCACCAAGGCGCCGGGAAAGCGCTCCAGGATGGGTTCCGAGTAGGCTAAACGCTGCAAGCGGCTGCGCAGGCGGCGCATTTCCTGCTGGTAAGACAGAAAATCGTCGATCTGGGGCAGATGCTGGCGGCAGACCTGGCAGCGTTTGGACGATTCATGCGCCCTGTTCCATTCCAAAGGACCGTCGATTTCCCAATCGGCGAAAATAAAATCGACTCCGAGTTTTTCTTTTTCGTAGGCGTCGATAAAAGGCTGGAATCGTTCGCGGATGGGAGCGATGCGGCCTTCCAAGCGAAAAGGACATCCCATTTTTTTATTGCCGAAAGCGTCGTCGAAGAAGGGTGCGCCGTTTGCGCCGATATGCGCAGTCTCTGCCGAACCGTCGCAGAAACTGTAAAGCAGCGAGGTGGCGTTGATGTTGACGCGCAGCCCAAGTTTTTTTTGCGCGCGGGCGATGGGAAGCGCTTCGGCGAGGCTTCCTTCTAGGCGGTTATAATCCCAAGAACAGACGAGGCCAACGCCTCTACTATCTAGTAAATGAACTAGTTCCTCCGCTTGGCCGTCATCCATTTTGCCAGGATTCATGGCGGGCCATAGATAAAGCGGCAAGCGTTCTCCGCGATCGAATTTCAGCGGTTCGGTTTTATCTAAGGCAATTTGGATGGATTTTTTCCACTTTTCCGCCTTTTCGCCAGCGGCGGGGGAACGGCTAATGGACGCAAGAAACGTTAAAAGTAAAAGCCATCGAAATGCTAAGCCTATTCTATTGATCATTGTTATTTAATACCTCGATCGATTCGCATGTAATAAAATTGAAGCATCGCCTCTCTGCGCCTAATACAATCTTAAGGCGATCTGTAAAATATCACGAAACCAAGGCGAAGACTATTGAGACTGCGCACAAGAAAATGGCGGGCTACGCTTTGCTTTTAGCCCACCCTACAATTCCCTCGAATGGGCATATGGCTGTGCAGCAAATTCTTCGCGAAATCTTTTAACGAGGCGGCTTCTATGCATCTCACTATCATCGATTGGGCGGTTATTGCGGGATATTTTGCGATTAACTTGGCGATTGGCTTGTGGTATCGCAAACGGGCATCCCGTTCTACGGAAGAGTATTTCGTCAGCGGACGCAACGTCTCCTGGTGGCTGGCGGGAACCAGCATGGTGGCTACGACGTTCGCCGCCGATACGCCGTTGGCGGTTACGGGACTCGTGGCGTCTTATGGCATTGCGGGCAACTGGCTATGGTGGAACATGCTGTTGAGTAATATGTTGACCGTTTTCTTTTTCGCCCGGCTGTGGCGGCGTGCGAACGTCGTTACCGACGTAGAATTCGCCGAGCTGCGCTACGGCGGCAATCCGGCTGCCTTTCTGCGCGGCTTTCGGGCGCTCTATTTAGGATTGCCGATCAATTGCATCATTTTAGGGTGGGTCAATTTAGCGATGGTGAAAATATTGATGGTGATTTTCCCCCAGTTGCAGCTATCCTTCCTAGGAATTGCCGATCCTAAAATCGCTGCCCTCGGCCTGGTTTTCGTCATCATGGTGATTACCGCCTTCATATCCACGCTGTCGGGATTATGGGGCGTCCTGGTTACGGACCTGTTTCAATTCGTTCTGAAAATGACGATGGTTATCGTGTTGGCCTATTTCTCCGTCAAAGCCGTGGGGGGAATGGAAGCGTTAATGGAAAAACTTCAAGCGCTCGACGCCGCCAAAGGCGGGCATGGCTCCGTTCTTTCCTTCATCCCGGATATCGGTTCCGCTTGGATGCCTATGATCGCCTTTTTCGTATATTTGGCGGTGAATTGGTGGGCAACATGGTATCCCGGTTCCGAACCGGGCGGCGGGGGGTTCGTTGCCCAGCGGATGTTCTGCGCCAAAGACGAAAAACATTCCCTCCTCGCGACGCTTTGGTTCAGCATCGCCCATTACGCCATCCGTCCCTGGCCGTGGATATTAACGGCCCTGGCATCCATGGCGCTTTATCCCACGCTGGCGGATAAGGAATCCGGCTTCGTCAAAACTATCATCGATCCCGCTGTTTTCCCCCCGGCTCTCGCGGGTCTTATGATCGCCGCATTCGCCGCCGCTTATATGTCAACCGTGGCCACGCAACTCAACTGGGGAGCGTCTTATCTGATCAACGATTTGTACCGGCGGTTTCTTGCGAAAAATCGTTCCGAACGCCATTACGTTATTGCAGCCCAATTGGCGACCTTGGCTTTAATGGTTATTTCTTCCATCGTAACGTATTACCAGGACTCGATTGCTGGAGCGTGGAAATTTCTCATGGCGGTGGGCGCGGGTACTGGCAGCGTTTTCATTCTGCGCTGGTTCTGGTGGCGCATTAACGCCTGGAGCGAAGTTTCCGCCATGTTGGCGTCGTTTGCGTTTTCCATGATTCTTCAATTTGGCTTCAAAATGGATACCGAGGAGCCTAGCCAATTCGCGTGGACGGTTCTCGTCACCGTGGCGGGATCGACTCTGATATGGCTGGTGGTTACGATAGCGACGGCGCCCGAAGACAAAAAAACATTATTGCAATTTTATCGCCGGACGCGGCCCAATCCGGTTTTGTGGGGGCCGATCGCCCGCGAAGCTATGGACATAACGCCTCCGAAAGACGGATGGAGCAATTTCTTCGATTGGATCGCCGGATGCGTCATGATTTATCTCGCTTTATTCGGTGTAGGCAAGATCATTTTTGGGCATTGGACGTCCGGATTCGTTTTTCTTGCCATCGCTCTCGCAGCGGGAGGATTTTTGTATTGGGATCTAAATCGCCGAGGCTGGAAGGTTCTTGACGACGAACCGGTTCAGCCTGCGATGAGATAAAAATCGCATACCACCGGACGCTTATGGCGGGAATTGTTTGACTATCTTTCTTTGCAAACGGGAATCTTATATTCTTCAATTTACTTTTCATAAAAACGAAATCGGAGATGCGGATAATGAATGAAGCCAATAGCGTAGATATTTCCAAACAAACTATAACCAGGCGCCGATTTATAGCCAAGGCGGGCGGAGCCGTTTCTTCTTTTCTTATTCTTCCTCGTTATGTTTTGGGCGCCAGCCAAACGACGCCTCCCAGCGATAAGTTGAATGTCGCCATAATCGGAACCGGCGGCCGAGGCATCGACAATATTAAGGAATTGATCCGCCAAAAGGATGCGCAGGTGATGGCGGTTTGCGACGTGACGGAAGAAGCCGATTACAGCCGGTTTTATTATGGCGGCAAAGGCGGAAGAGGCCCGGCGAAAGCGCTTGTGGATCTTCGTTATTCCTCGGAAAAGGCGACGGAGGATTATAATCCCTGCACCGTCTACATCGATTTTCGTAAAATGTTCGATGCGGAAAAGAGCATCGACGCCGTTGTAATTGCTACGCCCGATCATACCCACGCCATCACCGCTTTGGAAGCGTTCCATCGCGGGAAACACGTCTATTGTGAAAAGCCTTTAGCCCGAACCGTTTATGAAGCGCGAGCGATGACGGAAGCCGCGCGCAAAGCGGGAGTCGCCACGCAAATGGGCAACCAAGGGCATAGCGGCGAAGGAATTCGCCAAACCGTCGAGTGGATAAAAGACGGCGCGATTGGACAGATTAATGAAGTGCATTCTTGGAGCAATGGCATCAATCCGTTAGGGCTGCAAATGAATCGGCCTAAAGAGACTCCGCCGGTTCCGGAGGGGATGGATTGGAACTTGTGGATCGGTCCGGCGCCCTATCGCCCGTATCATTTGGAATATGCGCCTTACACTTGGCGGAATTGGTGGGATTTCGGCACGGGGCCGTTGGGCGATATGGCTTGTCATAACATGGATCCCGCCTTCTGGGCGCTCGATTTGGGACATCCCGAAAGCGTGGAAGCGAGCGCGGCGGGTTGGAGCAAAGAAACCTTCCCCGTCGCCGCCATGATTTATTACCAATTTCCCGCGCGCAACGGTATGCCGCCCGTCAAGTTGACTTGGTACAGCGGGTTATTGCCTCCTACGCCGGAAGAACTGGAGCCGGGACAAGAACTCATTGGAAATGGCAACGGCATTTTGTTTGTAGGAGAAAAAGGCAAAATCATGTGCCCAGGCTGGGCGGGAGCGCCGCAGCTCGTCCCCCAATCCCTAGCGAAAGAGTACAAACGCCCGCCCAAGACGCTTCCCCGCTCGAAGGGCCATCACCGCGATTGGCTTGACGCCTGCAAAGGCGGCGCCCCGGCCAGCGCCAATTTCGATTACTCCGGCCTGTTGGCTGAGGTAGTACTGCTGGGAAACGTCGCCATTGCAACAGGGAAAAAACTAAGATGGGACGGGCAAAACCTGAAAGCCGCCAATTGCCCCGAAGCGGATCCCTTTATTCGCCCGGAATATCAAAATGGTTGGAAGATTTAATGATGAAGACGAGGCTCTTGCTTATTTAAATATTACTTCCACAGTTTGGATTTGGAATGTATAAGTTAATTCGAGTTTGCAAGAGCCTAAAAGTAATTCCCTGTCCGGAGTCATGCGCCAAAGACAATCAAGAACCTAAATGAATGAGTCTATCTCCGCCAGCAGATCCGACATTTTCGGTTCCATCTTTCCGTTTTTGGAAAACCCAGATTGATAATGGGGACTTGCAATTCGCGGACAGCCTTCGCCGTCGAGGTTATCCCCGGACGCGAGGCGAAGCCTCCTTGGGTAATCGATGAGGCGATAATAGGGGTTTGCGGCTCTTTATTCTATGATAAGATATTCATTGCTTTTCGGGTTTTGATAACGATGGCCGGGTGGTGGAACGGTATACACGAGGGACTTAAAATCCCTTGCCGGCAACGGCTTGTGGGTTCGAATCCCACCCCGGCTATTCTTTTTTTATAAGACGGTACGGCGGATTCAAATACTCTCCGGCAGGATCGTTGGATAGAATCATCGATGGGGCGAACGGCGCAATCCATCTTTAATTCAAAGAGGCTCTTGCAAAATTAATGAAATCCGTCTTAAAATTCTCCCCCCAAGATTGGGGGGAGTTAGAGGGGGGTTGATTTTAATGGACTTACGTCAACCCCCTCCTAACCCAATGTCATTAAGTTAAGACATAACGTGACGAAATTCCATTCCCTCGCCCTCTGGGAGAGGGTTAGGGTG